>CADBRL010000065.1 GCA_902797105.1 uncultured Erysipelotrichaceae bacterium | reverse complement strand
TGGTAAATATCAATTTTATTTTTTTGGCAAAAAAATAAGACCTTTTAAAGTCTTATCTTGCTCTTCTATATCTTTCTTTTGGATCTAAATATTTTTTTCTAAGTCTTATTTCTGTTGGTGTTACTTCAATGTATTCATCATCTTCGATAAATTCTAAAGCTTCTTCCAAAGTAAATTTCTTAGCTTTATTAAGTACAATAGCATCATCAGCATGAGCACTTCTGGTATTGGTAAGTTCCTTATTCTTACAAGGGTTAACATCTAGATCCCCTTCTTTATTGGAAATACCGATAATCATACCAATATATACTTCAGTTGATGGGTCTACAATCATTGTGCCACGACTACTTAAATTGTAACGAGAATAACCAAATGTTGTACCATTAACCATAGAAACAAGTACACCATTTTTACGTCCTGAAATAGGTCCAGCATAAGGTCCATATGAGTCAAATGAACGAACCATAATACCTTCACCTTTTGTTTCAGTAATAAATGCACCACGATAACCAATTAATCCTCTAGTTGGCACTAGATATTCAGCTTTTGTATATCCAACTTCACCCGGAGTAACACTTTGCATTATACCTTTTCTTTCATTTAATGAATTAATTACTGTTCCTGAATATTCATTTGGTACATTAACAATAACTTTTTCATATGGTTCTTCTTTTTTACCATCTACTTCTTTAAAAATAACTTCTGGTTTTGATACAGATAATTCATATCCTTCTCTTCGCATGTTTTCAAGTAAAATTGATAAGTGTAATTCACCACGACCACTTACTTTAAAACCATCAGCACCTTCTAATTGTTCAACTTTTAATCCTACATTAGTTTCTAGTTCTTTTTCAAGTCTATCTTTTAAATGTCTACTTGTTAAAAATTTACCACTTTGTCCTGCAAAAGGAGAATTATTAACTAGGAAGTTCATTGATAATGTTGGTTCTTCAATAATAATTTTAGGAAGTGGATCAATAACATCTTTTTCACAAATAGTATCACCAATTGATACATCTGAACATCCTGCAACTGTTACAATATCACCAAAGTATGCAACTGGTACTTCAACTCTTTTAATTCCTTCATTAACAAATAATTTTGTAACACGGAAAGATTCAACTTTTCCTTCATTTGTTGCAAGTGATACAGTTTCACCAGCTTTTATTTTACCTTTGTTAATTCTACCTATACCAAGTCTTCCAATATAATCATCATAAGCAAGTTGACAAACTTGTAATTGAAGCGGATCATTTTCACTGCCTTCAAATGGTTTAGTATTATTTACTATTGTTTCAAATAATGGAGTTAAATCTTTGCCTTCATCCCCCATATTGTATACTGCATAACCACTTCTAGCACTACCATAAAGAATTGGAAAATCAAGTTGTTCATCTGTTGCACCAAGTTCCATGAATAAATTAAATGTCATATCAACAACTTCTTCAGCTCTCTCATCTTTTTTATCAATCTTATTAATAAATAGAATTGGTTTTAAATTATTTTGTAATGCCTCTTTTAAAACAAATCTTGTTTGAGGCATTGGTCCTTCAGCAGAATCCACAAGTAAAATAACTGTATCAACGGTTTTAATAACTCTTTCAATTTCACTCGAAAAATCAGCATGACCTGGAGTATCCACAATATTAATCTTGTAATCCTTATATTTAATAGCGCAGTTTTTAGCAGTAATTGTAATACCTCTTTCTTTTTCAATATCTCCGCTATCCATTACACAATCTACTAATTCTTCATTTGCTCTAAAAACACCACTTTGTCTAAGTAATCCATCTACTAAAGTTGATTTACCAGCGTCTACGTGTGCTACTACAGCAATATTAATTATTTTATCCATAAAACTTCACCCTTTTTCTGTAAATACCAATAGATAATAATACAAAATGAAGCAAATGTCAAGAAAAACATTAATATTTTAGCCGCGAAAATTAACAAATTTTATGTTTTTTCTCAAAATAATTTGACATACACATAGAATTATT
Source organism: uncultured Erysipelotrichaceae bacterium (assembly GCA_902797105.1). Classification (GTDB taxonomy): domain Bacteria; phylum Bacillota_I; class Bacilli_A; order RF39; family UBA660; genus Onthocola_B. Next base: position 6,478 of record CADBRL010000065.1, on the reverse strand, counting down.
ATATAATACACTTGCAAGTTATTTAGGCAGAGTTGTACCTATAAATAATGTGTTTGAACCTTAATGGAATAAAGTATTCTATACTGCCTTGAAGAAATTATTCAAACTCCCTATTTAATGGATATGACAGAATAAATATTTTGCAAATAAAATGAAAGGAGATTTTATGGCAAGATATACGGGACCAGCTTATAAAAAATCTAGAAGACTTGGTTTTTCTACATTAGAAAATGGCAAAGATTTAGCTAAAAGAGCATATGCACCTGGACAACACGGACAAGATCGTCGTCGTAAGTTAAGTGAATATGGTATCCAAATGCAAGAAAAACAAAAGGTAAGAATTCTTTATGGACTTAATGAAAAACAATTCCACAAAGTATTTGACAAAGCTTCAAAGATGCATGGTATTGCTGGGGAAAACTTACTTATCCTTCTTGAATCTAGACTTGATAACATGGTTTATCGTCTAGGTATGGCTAGAACTAGAAGAAGTGCTCGTCAAATTGTTAATCATGGACATATTTTAGTAAATGGTAAAAAGGTTGATATTCCTTCTTATACTACTAAAGTTGGTGATATAATTTCTGTTAAAGAAAATTCTATGAACCATCCAGCTATCCTTGATGCAATTGAACAAAAGAGAACTGTTCCAGCTTTTCTAGAAATGGATGAAAAGAAATTAACTGGTAAATATGTTAGACTTCCTGAAAGAAGTGAACTTAATCCAGAAATTAATGAACAACTTATCGTTGAATTCTACAACAGATAGTATGTTAAAAACCAAAAGGTCATTGTTCCTTTTGGTTTTCTTTTGGCATAAATACATTTATTGCCATGTTATCAGTATCTATTAGTTTAATTAAATTTTCTAAATCATCTATAGTTTCTTCTTCAAGTATTTCTTTTAAATTAGTCACAATCTTGCCATTATTTAAAATATCATCTTGTAATCTATAGCTTACATTTTCAATATCTTCATAATCAAGAATGAGTGTTGCAATTGCTGCATTCTTTTTTCTTTTGAAATCTATTTCATTAACACTTAAATTATTTAATTTATTATTTACTCTTTTAATTAATTCTTCTTTAAAGTTTGTTGTTGAGGTAATTGTTATTATAAAAGTATCATCATATATGTCATTAGTAGCTGATAGGCTTTGAACAATTCCCTTTTCTATTAGTTCTTCTCTAAAGTCTGATGTTGCCCCAAAATTTATATTAAATAAAAAATTTGTTAATATTTTAAGTTCTAATTTAGAATAATCTTTAAACCTATTCATATCCATTTTAATTGTAAATTTCACTTGAGGATATGTTAAATTAATTTCTTCTTCCGTATACTTCTTAATTACTTTTCTTGGTTCATTTTCTTTAATTACTACTGGATTTAAATATTCTTTAAATTCTTTTTTAGATAAGTTTTCTTCTACTACACTTGCCATTTCATATGGATTAAAATTACCCGTAATAGTTAAAAACATGTTTTTAGGATGATAGAATGCATCATAGGCAAGTTTTACATCATCTAGTGTTATGCTTTCAACTTCTTCTGGTGTACCTGTGATAGTATTTCGATACTTTGATTTTTGTAAAGTATTTTTTAATGTATGAAAGAACACTGTGCTATATGGATCATCTATTCCCATGTTGGCTTCTTCAACAATTATCCCTTTTTCTTTAGCTATATTTTTCTTTGTAAAATATGGTGTGTATACAAAATCAAGCAATTCTTCTAAATTTTCCTTTTTATTTTTAGTTGCAAATACTAAGTATGATGTATAATCAAATGTTGTAAAAGCATTTGAATCTCCGCCAATTTTATAAAATTTATCGTGAGCTGTGGTTTCTTCATCAATATTGAATTTGACATGTTCAAGAAAATGAGCAAGTCCATTTGGCACTTCATATGTTTTCTTTCCTATTTTAAATTTAGTATGAACTGAACCATATTTTACTGATAATGTTGCATACATACTACTTATTTTTTCATTAACCCACATATATATTTTAAGACCAGTTTTAGTTTCATAAACATATATTGTTTCATTTAATCCTTTTAGTTTTAACTCTTCCATTATTTATTTCTCCCTTCTAGGGTAAATACTGTATTTAATTTTACTTTCTTAGCAACATTTATAACATCATCTTTTTTAATATTTTTAAACATTTCTACCCTTTCTTCAGGCATTGGTAAATTATCAAAAACATGGAATACATAATTATTTATTAATGAAACATTATTATCCTGTGCCATATCTAAAGATACTATCATATTATTAATTGCATCTTTAAGTTCATCTTCAGTAAAATTACCAGCTTGCATATTTTTTAGTTCTTTTTTAACTAGTGATGTAGCTTTTTTAACATTTACTTGTTCCAGAGAAATATGTACAAGTAATAACTTATCATACTTTAAATACATACTGCTTATTTGATAACACAAACTATTTTTTTCTCTAATACTTTGATATAATTTTGATGTAAGGCCTCCGCTTCCATACAAATAATTAAAGACATTAAAAGTAATATTTTTCTCTATTTCTGTTAAATTTTTTAAATTAAATATCATCACTAAATTAGCTTGAACATTATCAGATGCCATACTTTTAACAACTAATCTTTTAATTTCTTTATTATCTACCATTAAATCTAGTTTATTTTCAATAATATATCTATTTTTAAAATATTTCTTTATTAATGATACAGTATCATCCATCTCTAAATTACCTATTAAAAATATATCTACTTTAAAATTCTTTCTTAGATTTTTATAAGTTTTATATAGACTTGATGGAGTTATTTTTTCTAAACTCTCTAAATTACCTAAAAGCTCATATGATGTCGGAGTATCGGTATTCATAGCTTTAAAAGCTTCGTTAATACTTTGTTTCATTGGATTTTCTTTTAAACTATTAATTTCTCTTTTAAGTCTTTCTTTTACTATATTAAATGTTTTTAAATCAAATTCATCATTAGTTACATTTGGATTTTCTATAATATCAAATAATGTTTTAATTACTTCTTCAATATAATTTTTATCATTTATATAATCTGGATTAATGAAATCTAGTGATACATGAAAATCAAGAATATTACCCACTCTCAAAGTAGTTGCATAAACTATTATTTTGTAAAGTTCTTCAAATCTTGTAATTAAATCTTTCTTACGTGGATATGTTTTACTCGACTGACTTAACATATCTGCTAAAAAAGAATAAGCTCCCATTTCTTCTTTATTTGCAATATCTCTAAATATTACTTCAACATGGCTAGTTTTAAATCTATCTGTTTTAATTGTATGAACATTAAAAGAATTACAGTTATAAGTTTTATATTTCATTTTGCACCTCTGTATTATTATGTTTAGTTTTTAAAATTTTATTATATTCTTTTAATGTATAATCATCTGTCATACCTGCAATATAATCAATTACTATTCTTTCTATTTTATTTTTCTTATAATCTTCACTCATATTACTTAGATAAGACTTAATTATATTGCTTTCTTTATTATTTGTTTTTAAATCTTCCATATATGTATCAAATAAAGTATTTATCATCGTTTTCAAAAGATTTCTTTCTTCATCTGTATAAGCTTTATAATAAATATTTTTATAATTAAAATCTTTTAAATCACTTATAGCTTTATAAACATTTTCACTTAATTTTATATAGTTTTTACCTTCACTATTTTTTATTATATCATTTATAATAGTACTAACTATTTCACTATTATTTTTTCCTAAAACTTTAGTTATATTTTCTGGGACATCTTCCCATTTTAAAAGTTTCATTCTAATTGCATCATCTATGTCACGACCTAAGTATGCAATTAAATCACTAATTCTTACTACACAACCTTCCAAAGTCATCGGCGAAAGCTTTTTACATGCATCTTTATCTTTATAAGTACTTTCATATTCTTTTAAAAATTCTTGCTTGTTTTTTTTGCATGGCTTATATATGCCTTCCACGATTTCTCCATTATGGCAAAGAATGGCATCTAACGTTTGTAATGTTATATTTTTACCATTTCCATAATTTTCAATATTCATTAAAAGTCTAACACTATGAACATTGTGATTAAAATATCCACAACCATTTTTTAAACTTATTTCATTTAATATTGCTTCACCAACATGACCAAATGGTGTATGTCCTAAATCGTGACCAAGTGCACCTGCTTCAATTAAATCTTCATTTAAACCAAGGCTCCTACCTAATGTTCTAGCTATTTTACTAACATATAAAACATGTATCATTCTTTTAGTTAAATGATCATTATCTTTACAAGAAAATACTTGTGTTTTATCCATATATCTTGCAAATGCTAAAGAATATAGTATTTTATCTATATCCCTGAAAAAAGGTGTCCTAAAATCACTTTCAATTTTATCAAAATATATTGCATCTTCATTTTTACATGCGTACATATTCATATTTTACCTCCATATTTATTTAATTTATCTATAAAACCACAATGATTACATAAGGGTTCTATTAATTTTTGTTCTTTAAAACCATTCATCATATTTTGGCATCTATCACTATTTATTATGTCTTTTAAATTATTTTCAAAAATATTTCCTAATTTTATATTACCATTTCCATCTAAACAGCAAGGAATAACTGTGCCATCAACTAAAATACCTATGTGATCTTTTAAAGCATAACACTTACCTTTTGTTTTACAAATATTATTATTTAAATCTGGCCAAGTAAATTCTTCGTCAAAATCTATAAAAACATTGTCTTCAAGCTTTCTTGAAGCTTCAATTTTCACATTATATTTTTTCTCTAAAAGCTTTATTATTTCATCATTTTTACCTGTCCATAATCTATAATTTATGTAGGTATATTTTTTCAATTCATCTGTTACTTCAAATATATTTTCTAAATATTTTTCTTTTTCCTTTTGATTACTATGAAGTGATATATTTATTTGTCTTATGTTTTTATTATCTTTAATATTTTTTATCAAATACCCATTTGTGGTGATATTTACATAAAAATCTTTGCTTGCTTCATTAATAAATTCATTTATAGATGGATGCAAAAGAGGTTCTCCGAGAATATGAAAATATAAATATTTAGTATATCCTTTTAATTTACTTAAAACTATTTTAAATTCATCCATTGTCATATATTTAGGTGTGCGTTTATTATGAATACAAAAACTACAATTAAGGTTACAATTATTAGTTATTTCTATATATACTTTTTTATATTTCATAGAAAGAATAATATATCTATTTTCTCCATTATTTCTTCATTAAATAAATTTGTTAACCTTAATATTCTTATTGATAAAGCTATTATAAAATATATACTTGCTATGCATAGTATTAAACCTATTACACCTTTAAATTTAAAGATTAATTCAATTATTAGAATAATTATACTGATAAGTAACATAATACAATATTTTTTTACATCTTCGTTCATATTTACCTCTTCCTTGTAATTATTATTTTATACTAATTTATTACTTAAAGCAATATGTGTAAAGAAAAAAAATAGAGCTTAAGCTCTATTTTAATTCGTAAACTTCACCACTTACATCATCTAAAAGACTTTGCTTTTCTTCTTTTTCTTCATTTATTAATGGTTTTTGTTCTTCTTCATCTTTTTTTAATGTTGGTAAATCCATCTCATCATCATCATCATCTTCAATCATAAATGCCTTAACAACAGGTTCAGCTTTTTCTTCTTTTTCTGGAAGTTTTGTTACCACTTCTTCTTCATTATTATTATTTTTATTTTCTTCTGTTTTGTTAACAAATACTGAACTAAATATTTGAGGACTTGGTTTAAATATTGGCTTTTCTTCTTTTGGTTCTTCTTTTACTTCTGGAATATCAATCATGTCAAATTCATTTTTAATTGCTTCTAGATTACTTAAGCCACTTTCAAGTTGTTCATCTTTTTCATCTAATTTTATTTCTGGTAATTCATTAATACTAATTGGACTTTCTTCTTCCTCATGGTCACTAAATAATGGTTTGCTAACCTTTACTTCAACATTTTCTTTTGGAAGCTCAATTTCTTCATCAACATCTTCAAAACTTGGTTTAAATTCTGTAACTGTTACTTCTTCATTTACTGTTTCAATCGGCTTTTCTTCTTCATTCTCTTGTGATTTTGGTTCTTTCTCAACTTCAATTTTTGTTGGAACCTCTTCTTCTTTTTTAAATGCATCTAATTCTATTTTTTGTAATCTTTTTGTTTCTTCTAATTTTTCATCTTTTTTACCAAAGAAAAATACTATCACAAAAAGTATGATTAAAATTACTAAAGCTATTGTTAAATACAAAGTAAAATTATCATTTTGATATAATTCATAAATGAAATCTTTCATAATAAATTGCACCTCTTTATTCTTATATATTAAATATTATCAAAATATTACTAAAATGTAAATATATTTTCAGAAATTTTACAATTATTTTGCTAAAATATTATTATTTAATTTTAAATC
>CADBRL010000064.1 GCA_902797105.1 uncultured Erysipelotrichaceae bacterium | reverse complement strand
ACTAATTCTTTATTTTAAAATACCATAGCCAAATTTAATATTATCAAAGAATAGAAAATTATGAACTGGATAAAATGTCAGAATAATAAATAGTAACATTCCTAAAACTATGATAATAACTGGTAATATATTAATGCTTAATTCTTCACTTTGAAGTATTTTTAAACTAATAAATTCCATTAAGGCATAAACAATTAACATTAAGCTAATTGATACAAACATGGATTCACCGATTAATATATATATCGGGATGAAAATAATTAAATATATTATTACTCCGAGTACTGATTTAACCATGCTACTTATATAAAAATTGCTTATTTTAATTTTAAACTTATGATACAAAATAAATTCAAGAACTGATGAAAGTAATAAACAATAATAAATTATTTTCATATGTTCCCAGATACTTTCATTTACAGGAAAGAATAAAGCAAAGAAATTATTTGGGAGCAAATCATACATAAAATGCCATAAAAAAGATAGTAAAAAAAGAAAAACAACATTAATTATTTTTATTTTCTTAATAGTCATAATATTCACCTAATAAATAGTATGAACTATATAGATAAAAATATGTTATTTTTCTTCTTTATATATTGATGTAAATAATTCTTCTTCAGTATCATTTTTGACATCATTTATTGGTAAATCTGGTAAATCACTGATACTAGCTAGACCAAAATAGTCTAAAAACTCACTTGTTGTGCGATATAAATTTGGTTTACCTGGCAAATTACTTTTACCACTTATTTTAACTAAATCTTTTGCCATTAATTTTCTAATCATATTGATGCTGGCAATGCCCCGAAGTTCATCAATTTCTGCTCTAGTTATAGGTTGGTTATAAGCTATTATGGCAAGTGTTTCTAAAGCTGCACTTGATAAAGTATTTGTTCCTCTCGTAGTTATTAATTTTTGATAATATTCTTTATGTTCTTTCTTGGTTGTTAATTTAAAAGCATCACCAATAAAACTTATTCTAATGCCATGGTTTTCAGCACTGTAATCTTCTTGTAGTTCTTTAAGAAGTTCTTGAGCTTCTTTTTTTTCTATATTTAAAACTTCTGTTACAGTATCTAAAGTTATTCCTTCATCTCCCACCACAAAAAGAAGTCCTTCTAATATTGCTTTTTTATTCATACATTCACTCTTTCTATATATATTTCTCCAAAATTGCTATCTTGTTTTAATGTAATTTCTTTTTGTTTACACATATCTAATATTGATAAAAATGTTGCTACTACTAAGTCTTTTGTGTATTCTTCAAAAAGGTCGGTAAATTTAACATTTTTTCTTTTAGCTAAATAGTTTCTTATATATTCTTTTCTTTCTTCAACACTTATTTCTTTTCTAGTTATTTTTGTATTAATTGGCTTTTGATAATTCATTCTTTTTTGGAGTTCTATTAATGCTTGTTTTAAAAGTTCAGCATCCATATTACCTTCTAAAACTTCTTTTTTATCAGCAAACTCACTTAAATTTTCTGGAAGTTTAGTAAAAAACTCATTTCTCTTTTCTTCAAGTTCTTTAAAAACACTGGTAATATTTTGATACTTTTCATATTCAATTAATTTATTTTTTAAATCTTCTTCACTATTTATTGAATATTCATCTTCATCTGTTGAACTTTCATCCTTTAAATTAAGTAGTAATCTACTTTTTAGGTGAATAAGTTCTGATGCCATGACCAAATATTCACTTGCATTGTCTAAGTCATCATTCGGTATACTTTTTATAAATTCTAAATATTTATCAATTATATATTTGGTATCTATTTCATAAATATCCATTTTAGCTGTTTTAACTAGATGAAGAAGAAGGTCTAGTGGACCTTCAAAATCATTTATACATAGTTTCATAAAATCCCCCTAACTGCATGTATATCCATTAGCTGTCATTTCAAAATTTATTATTTTAGCATTTGTTTCATATGGGTATACCATTTTTAAATTTAATGTTTCACTAGCATTTGATGATAAACTAATTATCGTTTTAAAATTTACTACACCATTTAAGATTTCTAAACTTGATGAAACACCTTCAGTGTTGTTATAAGTTGTTTGTAATAATTGAAAATTACTATATAAACTTGCAAAATTTACATCATTTGTATTTACTTCGTATATTAAGTTTGTAGCATATACTTTATTGTCCTTAAATAAATATTCTATTTTTTCGTAGTCTTTTGTACATGTTAATGTAGGTGTTCCACTTTCTGGTACTGGCACAATGTATGATGGATAATCTGCTTCTAAAATTTTAACAAGTGATATAACTGCTATGTTATTATCATTTATAATATAGCTTGCCTCTGTTTCACCATTTGGGCTAAGTATTTCTTGTAAATAAATTCTTTGTAATAATTTTTTATTATCATTATAAAGATTAATAAAATAATGTGATTTTTTAAGTTCTAATACTTCATCAGTTAAATTTGTTATTTTAAATGTAATGGCCTTGCTATTTTCAATATTAAAGTTGCTTATTTTAAATTCAGTTTCTTTGATTACTAATTTATTTGATATTGTATATTTTTTTTCTACTTCTTCATTATCATTGTCGTTATTATTTTTATTATTATTGCTTGGTATATTTGGTTCAGTAATATCTGGATTTAAATAATTATTTACATAACTAGATATTTCTGGCAAATAAATAACTCCGGCGATAAAAATTACAAATATTACAAATATCCATACTATTCCAAAGATGCTTGCTTTCTTTTTATCTTCAATTATTGCTAGTGTTGTTGGTACTAATTCTTCTTCTGAAATAATTATTTGTTTTTTCTTAGCCAATTCAATCATCCCATTTCATTCTACTTAAAATTATACTATAACTTGCGACTAGAAACAAGAAAAAAATTGTATTTTTAAAGTTTAGATCAAATTAAAAAAGGACCGAAGTCCGTTTTTATTAAGCACAAGTAGCTTTTTCAAATTTTAGTGTACCACTTAAGCTCTTACCAGCATTAGCAATTTGGTCAGTATTTAAATTCTTTAGTGTTACTGTAACTTTCCATGAATTTGTAACTGTTCCACCAGCAGCAGCATCTATTTGATGTACATGAGTTGTTCCACCAGCAGTAGTTGGAGCTTGAATTGCACCAGTTTTAGTAGTAATATCCATATTATTAATTACTTTAGTTCCACCTTTTTCAACATCTAGAATTAATTCTGGTGTTGTGCTGTTAACAGTATAAACAAAATTATTAGCTGCAATGTTAATTGTAACAGTATAACAGAACTTTAAGTCTGCAGCTGCTGGAGTTGAAGTTCCTACAGCACCTGGAGCAGTAAATGAAACTGTACCAGTTGTACTACCAGTTCTATCACCTAAGCCTTTAGCAAATGTAGATTCATCTGCAGTTATTGCGATAGCACTACCAACTGTAAATGAAGAACTACCAGCTGTACCAGTTTGAACCGTAACATTAGTACTTTTTGTATCTCCTCCTTGAGCAGTGAAGTATGCAAATGTTGCGCCAACAACAGCTACTAATAATGTTGCAACAGCGATAACTGTTAGTAGGGTAGTATTCTTTTTGTTATCCATATTTTTTATCTCCTTTCTATTATAATATTAACATTTATTACTTTAAAAATCAATCATTAAATAGTAAAAAAAAAACAAAAAAGGACCGAAGTCCAATTTTATTTTTTTAATTAAGCACAATTAGCTTTTTCAAATTTTAGTTTACCATTTAATTCTTTACCAACGTTTAAATTTTGATCGTCTTCATAGTTAACTAATGTTATAGAAACTTTCCAAACATCCGCTGTTGCAGCTTGTCCAGCTTCAGCAGTTAGCATATGAGGTCCGGGAATAGTTAACGTTTTTCCTGTAACAGTAGTAATATCAAATCCGCTATAAGATT
>CADBRL010000063.1 GCA_902797105.1 uncultured Erysipelotrichaceae bacterium | reverse complement strand
TCTTTTTCAATACTGAAGTGTTGCACTTCACATTTAAATTAACAGACACGTTCACATTTGCAAATTATCTCAAAATATGGTATAATTAATCTAATTAAGGGGGATTTTGAGATGACTAAGCTTTCTTTTGATGAGTTTTTTAATATGTTTTGTATTCCTGTAAATTTAACTAAGTATCATGGTGTTTGGAATAATTTACTTAAAATGATACGTTTTTCATATGTAAAAATAATGAATAATAATAGTACTGTAGAAATAGAATACGTTAAAATAAATGAAACTATTAAAAAAACTATAGATTTTAGTAAAAGGTATGATGAAGCTATAGAAATGTGTGATGATGAAGAGTTAAAAGATAAATTAAATGTAGCTTTTAATAATTTACAATTTACTATGTGTGATATTTTAATTTTAAGAATAAAAGGATTTATGAAATATGCTGAGTTTAGAGAAGAAAGTATAAATAAATCTATTGAAATTGTAAGAAGAAATTATGAAGAAAAAATAGCTTTAGCAAATGCAGATGATGTTAATAGAATAAATAACTTATATGATAGAGTAATACTTGAATTATGTCTTGCTAAGGATAATTTAAGTGATTTAGAATTTGTTTTTAAAGTTAGAAATTTTACTTTTAGTAGTTTAGATGAGTATATGGTACTTAAAAATAAAACTAATATCTATGTTTTAAAAACAAAGGAAAATTTTGTTAATGGAGATATTAATAGTTATCCTTGGATTATTAAAATAATTGATGGTGATGCAATCGGAGTTACAATTTTAGGATTTTTAAATGGCAAATATAGTTATAGTAAAATTGGTTATGATGATTTGAATTTGGCATATGAACCAATTGATAGTTTCTTAGAAAGAAAAAATAATATGGGTGTATTTACTAATGGTGTTATTAATATTTGGTTTGATGAAGGTATTCATGTTGATAAAATTTATAAACCTGATACTAATAAAAAAATTGGAAAGGCTTTAGTTAGAAATAAAGTTATTAGTATGATGGAGCAATAAAATATGGATAGATTAGAAGCTTTAAAATTACTTGAATTAAATGCTCCATTTACTGATAAAGATTTAAAAGCGGCATATATTAAAATGTCTAAAAAATATCATCCCGATACTGGTGGTGATGCCGAAATGATGAAAAAAATAAATAGTGCCAAAGAATATTTGTCAACGCATAAAGTAATAGAGTATGATGAAGAAAATAATTTAGGATTATACCATTTAGAACTTATTTTAAAATTAAAAGAATATTTAAGTGGTAGTAATAAAAATGATTTTTATTATAAAGAAATTAAGGTAATAATTGATGAATTTATTGATCTAGATGTAAATAATATAACTAAAGATGAATTAGATAGAATTTATATAATTAATGTAAATAAAATAATTGATGTTTTCTGGAGTATTAAAAATAGATTTTTTAAAGAAAATAATATACCAGCAGATTTTAAATACGAATTTAATGTATTTACAAATTTAGAAGATATTTATAAACAACTTAAAAGAATAGAAAGTGAGTTTGAACATTTTATTTTAAGTAAAATAGTAATTAATGAAGTAATTAAAGTAAATATTGATAGATATTATTATAGATTTTTAGAAGATAAAATTAAGAAAATATGTAATGATGTTTTAAAAGAAAAATTTGAAAGTAATAAATTGCAAGAAAAAATAAATATTATAAATGAAAGAATAGAATTATTATTTATTATGTATGAAGATGCTTTAGAAGTTTTAAAGATTATTGCAAATATAAATAATAAAGAAAATGCAAAAAATATAAAAGCTATTATAAGAGGGTTTGAGTTAAATTATATAGATAATTATAATTATATTCATGTAATATGGCTAAGTTTAGCAAATGATGATACTACTAGAAAAATAATTAATACTAAAAAGTTTATTTATAAGGAATATGGAAGTAATACAAAACTTTTAAGAAGAATGCTTTTAGATGTAAATTTAGTGGTTAATAAATTTTTAGATGATGAGATATTAAAAATAATACTTAAAAGAAAGTATAAAGATGTAGATGAGTATAATGAATATGTTAATAAGTATTTAGATAATAAATCTGGAATTTATTTAAAGAAAAATATGTTTATTAGTTTTTTCTATAGTATTGGTGTAGTAAGTGAAGTTCATGATAATTTTATTTATTTAACTGATGGTAAGTATAGATGGAAAGTAAATAAAAGTAGATTTAATCATTTTTTTGCTAGTTTAGAGGCATTCTTACGTGGCAGTAGGTTTTATGGAAGTTTTGTTCATAATTGTAAAGAATTACTCCTTTATACTAATAATGTTACAGAACTTTATAAAAGTATGGCAAATGATGAACTTATATTTATATATTTTGATGGGGAATATGGCACTAGTATTAGCCATGTTGATGTAGATAAATATAGAGATTTAAATTTTATGAAAAAAGAAATAATAGATGGACTTAATGTAAAACTAAAAACTATGGATGCTCAGGAAGTAAAAAGAATTAGAGATATTCAGTAAAGACATTATGATTTTAAATAATGATAATGAGTGCTCAAAATGATATTTAGAAAAGTGAGAGAAAAACACTAGACAAATGGTAAAAAAAGTAGTATAGTTTAGTTATAAATTTATTGGCAAGCCAGTAATTAATGGAAGTTTTAAAGAGAGCTAACATGTGGTGGAAGTTAGTAAATGGATATTAATGAAGATAATGCCTAAATAGTAAACGGGTAAGCCCGATATAGCAGATAAATGAAGATGCATAGTGTTCTATGAATTAAGGTGGCACCGCGGATAATTATTCGTCCTTAAGCTATATTAATTTATAGAATTTTTTACATATTAGGAGGATATTATGAAAGGAAATATGTATAGAGACATTTATTGTGGAGAAGTTGATTCTTCATATATTGGTAAAGAAATTAAATTAGCTGGTTGGGTTAATAGTATAAGAAACTTAGGTAATTTGATATTTGTTACTTTAAGAGATGAAACAGGTATAGTACAACTTATTAGTGAAGATGGAGATTTATTTAAAGATGTACATAGAGAAGCAACAGTTACAATTAGTGGGCTTGTTGAAGCTAGAACACCAGATATGGTAAATAAAAATATGAAAACTGGTGAAGTAGAAGTTAGAGTTAAAACTTTAGAAGTTCTTGGAGATTGCACTAATGTACTTCCATTTGAAATTAATAAATCAAAAGAATCTAATGAGGATACAAGACTTAAATATCGTTATTTAGATTTAAGAAATAAAGAAGTGCATGATAATATTATTTTTAGAAGTAAAGTTATTGATTTTATTAGAAGTACAATGAAAGATATGGATTTTTTGGAAGTTCAAACACCAATTATAACTGCTACTAGTCCAGAAGGAGCCAGGGACTTTATTATTCCATCAAGAAAGTTTCCAGGTAAGTTTTATGCACTTCCTCAATCACCACAAATATTTAAACAATTATTAATGGTGTCTGGGTTTAATAAATATTTTCAAATAGCACCATGCTTTAGAGATGAAGATCCAAGAAGTGATAGATTATATGGAGA
>CADBRL010000062.1 GCA_902797105.1 uncultured Erysipelotrichaceae bacterium | reverse complement strand
CATAAAATTTTCTCCCTTCGTATAAGACTCTATTCTAAATTCACTATATGAAAAAAGTCAAGAAAAATCGGTCGACATGGTTCGACATTTATTTTAAAAATACAGGTTTTGCCTAAGTTTTATGGGCATCTTTTTCTAGCAAATATTCAAAATTTTTATGAAAAATTTTGCTAATATAAAAATTGTTTAGTATTTAAAATTTAAACAAAATAAAAATTTATTATCATTCTAAATCGAATATTTCTTTCTTGTTTTAGGTATGTTATGTGGAATATTAATACCAAATTTTGCATATTTTTTTAAAATTATTTCCATACTAGCTTATAGGTGATAACTTTGAGGGCAATGCGATTTATGGTAAAATCATTTATTTTTATATTTATATCATTGGTAGTTGTTATCATTGGACTTTATACTTATGCTTATTTAAGTCCTAAACTGGATTTAAAAACTAGTGGAAGTTTATATTTGTATGATAATCAAAATGAACTATTGTATCAAGGTTCTAGAAGTAATGAATGGGCTAATTTAGAAGATATTAATGAAAACTTAGTAAATGCTGTGATTGCTGTTGAAGATAAAAACTTTTATGACCATCATGGGTTTGACTATTTAAGAATTGCTAAAGCAATGCTTACTAATATAAAGAAAAAATCTATTGTTCAAGGGGCATCTACGATATCACAACAATATATTAAAAATTTATATTTGGATTTTGATAAAACATGGGGAAGAAAAATTGAAGAAGCTTTTTTAACTTTAGAACTCGAAGTACATTACGATAAAGATGAAATTTTGGAAGGTTATTTAAACACTATTAATTATGGACAAGGTAATATGGGTATTGTGAATGCCGCCAGTTTCTATTTTAATAAAAAACCTAAAGATTTAACTTTAGAAGAAGCCATTGTGCTTGCTGGCATACCTAAAAACCCTGCAGGTTATAATCCTGTTAGTAATTATGAAGCATCTATAAATAGAGCATGGGTTGTTGCTAAATCAATGCTTAATAATGGATATATTGATGAAGATACATATAATAATTTATTTAAAGAAAAATTAGAAATTTTTGGGCAAACTAAAAAGAATAATTTGCAAATGATTATGTACTATCAAGAAGCTGTTTTAAATGAACTTAGTACCATAAAAGCAGTTCCTGCTTCTTTAGTAAATGCTGGTGGTCTTAAGATATATACCACACTTGATTTAAATGAACAAACTAACTTAGAGAAAAATATTTTAGAAAATAAACCTAATGAGATTGTACAAGTTGCAAGTGTTATTGTGGACCCTAAAACTGGTGCTGTTAAAGCTTTAACTGGGGGAATGAATTATGCTAAAAGTCAGTATAATAGAGCTTTAAAAAGCAAAAGACAAGTTGGATCAACTATGAAACCTTTTCTTTATTATGCTGCTTTGGAAAATAATATGACAATGTCTAGTTCTTTTAAAAGTGAAGAAACGACATTTTATTTATCAAATGGTAAAACTTATGCACCTCAGAATGCTGGAAACATCTATGCTAGTAAAGAAATAACTATGGCTGCTGCTCTTGCTTTATCCGATAATATCTATGCTGTTAAAACTAATCTTTTTCTTGGAGCAGATAAAATGATTGATGTTGCTAAAAGAACAGGAATTACTGCTTCTTTAGATGAAGTTGCATCACTTCCTCTTGGTACTAGTGAAATAAATATTTTAGATTATGCTACAGGTTATACCACATTTGCTTCTGGTGGTTATGAAAAAGATTTATATTTTATAGAAAAAATTGAAGATTTAGATGGAAATGCGTTATATGAGCATGAAAATAAAAATACTTTAGTTATTAACCCAAATTATACTTATATTTTAAATGAAATGATGACATCTACGACGAATAGTGCTTATGTTGATTATACAACACCTACTGCCCTTAATATTGCAGGTAATTTGACACATAAATATGCACTCAAAACTGGTTCAACTAATACTGATTATTGGATTGTTGGTTATAATCCTGATAGACTTATGATGATGTGGATGGGTTATGATGACAATCAATTTGTAGATGGTAGTATTAGAAATAGTTCTAAAAAAATATGGGCTACAACTATTGAACAGTCACTTGAAAATATCGGTGATAATTGGTATGAACTACCTAAGAATGTTGTAGCAATACCTTTAGATGCTGTAACCGGTAAACCAACAAATGATGTTAATAAGGCTACTTTATATTATTATGTGAAAGGTACCGAGCCTGGAGTTTCGCGTGAACAATATGTAATGAATGAAGAAAAAAAGCAAGAAGACTAGATATTTTAGAAGTTATATTATATAATTATTATAGGTGATGTCAATGTATAATTATGCTTTTAAAGAAAATGATGAACATGTTTTAAATGAAGCTGCAGATGTTAATATTAAGTTTGACAAAAGAAATATGCTTGTTAATATTTTGTTAACAAATAAAAATATTTTAGTTTTTTATGATACTGAGCGAGATAGTGCACTAAAAACTGGAGGAATGCAAGTAATGCCAGAATTTGAAGTATTATTTAAAGTAGATTTAGGTAATATGGATTATACCATTAATGGTGAAGATACTATTTTAAATGT
>CADBRL010000061.1 GCA_902797105.1 uncultured Erysipelotrichaceae bacterium | reverse complement strand
TCATTAAACAGTTCTTCCCAAAGTGAATAAAAATCAAAAGAACTTTTATTGCTCATCCACTTAATAACAACATCACCAGGATTATCAAAATTTTTGTATCTTGCCAAATCTGTTAAAGATATATAATCTATATTATCAATTCTCATTACATTTATCAAATTATCTTTTACATTCATTTTTTGTTGTAATTTTGTTATTCATATATTATCCTTCCTTTCTATTTTATATTTTAAATACTACAAGAAAAATCAATTTCATTAAATAATTTTTAGTATATAATTAGCATCTAAACACGTTTTTTCCTTATTGTAAAAGTGTTAAAATCCTTATTTAACTGGCTTTTTATTTTTAACTTAGCCTAGAAACAAATTACAAAGTGAAGCCTATTTTGTACTTTTTTAAAAAAATTAATTGATAGTGGAGATTTTTTGTCATAATCCATACTTGTAGCATATATATCAGTTATTTTTTGGTAAAATCTTCTTTCAGAGAGCCTTATTTCCCTAATTTGTTCAAGTAATTCATCAAAATATTTATAATCATATTTATTTCCTTTAATAAAACGTTCATCATTTAAAGCAAAGCCTTTTGTCATATATTCTTTTAATACTTTAGTAGCCCATATTCTAAAGTTTGTTGCTTTTTTTGAATTTATCCTATAACCTACAGCAATTATAGCATCTAAGCTATAAACATCAGTATTATATCTCTTACCATCTTCTGCAGTTATTTCCATTTTGGAAACAACTGCAGTTTTATCTAATTCTTTTTCCTCAAAAATATTTTTTAAATGTTTTGATATTGCAGGTACTCCAACAGAAAACACCTTTGCCATCCCTTTTTGTGAAAGCCATAATGTTTCATCTTTATATATTGCATCTACGATGATATTACCTTCATTATTTTTATATATAATCAAATTATTATCTTTCATACATATTCCCCTTACTATTAATCATAAAATTACTCCTTTACAGAAATTTATTATATCATTTTTTTATTATATCTCATAGTTTTTTTATTTATTTTTCAGTATTTATTTACACTATTTATTTTCTATTAAATTATCTTTAACATATTTATAATTTAAAGCATTATCGCTTGATATTGCGTTTTTTTGGGCTTCCTTTTCATATAAATCTCTTGCACCTTTTGCTACACTTCCTCCACGTTTAGCAACTTTCATATTTTCTAAAAGTCCTTGAGGTTTTTCTTCTTTAGCTATGTCACGTGCAGCAAGTTCACCTAAATTTGTTAATACTATTTCAATATCTGTCATGTTATCCCTTAGTGACTCTTTTCTTAATCCCTTATATTCTTTATATTCACTAGCTTTCATACCAGACCAACCTTTATATATTTCATTAGTAAGTAAAGCAAACTCTACAGGTTTATTTATACCCCCATCTTTCCAAACATCAGTTAGTTTAAATCTATCAACAATTCCACTTAGTCTAGCTTTTATCCATTCATCGCTATAACCTTTTTTACGATAATAATTTACAGCCCTGTTAATAGCAACCTCTGGGTCAAATACTTCATTTATTCTTTCATCACCTAGACTAGCAAGCCACATTTTAAATGGTTCTGCCTTTGGACTAGGTACAGACTCAATCAATCTTAATATTCCTTTTGTATTTAATACATCCGTTGCATAAACCTTCCCATCTTTTGCCTTCATCTTCAGTTGTCCGACATTTTCGGACAACTCACTTCCTTCATTTTTAAGCTTATTCTTAAGATCACTCCAATACTTTCTTGCTCTTGAGCTTTCTGTTAGTACACCAATAACATCAACCACACTAAAATAATAGTCTTCTTTTTCACTATCCCACACGCTTCTTATTTCTGTTCCTTCAAATAAATTTGACAAAGTTTCTAATCTATTATCCATATTTTATTCCCCCCTTGTATAAATGATTAGCAATATTTTTACATCAATTTCATAATCAAAATATACCATACAAATATTTGTCTGTCAATAATTTTTTGCAAAGAAAAATAAGATGATTTCTCATCTTACTTACAAGTATATATTTCTCCCTCAACATAATCAGCTTTAATGCTTGCCAATGTCATTTTTTCAGCCATATCTTTGTTATAATCACTTTTTAAATCAGCAACTTTCGTCATCACAATTTTATTTTCTTTGGTAGTTATCGTACAGCTTTTAAAACCATATTCTTCATAATCTCCACAACTATAGTTTTCTTTTTCGCTATTCATGTCATAACCTTCAAGTAAATATTCATAAGTGTGAACTTCGTAAAAACTTAGTAGTTTATCTCCCGATTCATTAAAGTCATAGATTTTTTGAATATTTTCATTAATAGCAACTGGACTATTTTCTCTTTCTTTCATTTGTTCACTTGTTAATCTTCCAGCATTTTTATTATCCAAATCAAATTTTTTTATTTTTTCAGTTCTAGAGCATTCAAATTTATTAGTATAACTTATTTCTTCTGGCTTCTTCACTTCGTTATTTGTTTCTTTATTTTCACAACCAGCAAGTAGAATAATACTAGCAATTATTAATAAACCTTTTTTCACTATGTTCCTCCTTTCTTTATTTTCTTAATTATAACAAATTAATAGCAAAAAAACAATTTCAACTATTTTCATATTCTTTGCATTTTTCTTCTAATAAAGCAAAATTACAACATCTTTCTTTTATTCTTTCAGGTAAATAACCTTTATCTGCTTGTTTTCTAAATTGAATCACTTTTCTGAATAAACTATTTTTATTATCATTTAAAAAAGTAGTTTGTTTTTTTATTAAAGTTTTATAAGTATCATTTTCTTTTAAAGTTGGTAATACTTCTGAAATACATTCTATTGGTGTAGGTATCATATTATTGATGTTAACTATTCCTAACTTTCCATGGTCTATTTTAAAAATATCAATTGCTTTTTCATTCATTGATAGATGTTTTGGTTTAGGTGAAGATAATGGAGCAAAATAATTATAACCATTAAATGAATATACTACACCTATATAAGGTCTTATTTGATTTTTGTTATAAGCTACTTTTGTATCAAACTGTCTTAAATAGTTGATATAATTTTCATCAAGATAATAAATTTTTAATGTTTTTGTCATATTTTCACCTCTACAATAAAAGCTAGGAAGTTAACCTAGCTTACTTTTTTCGTTCCCTACTCTGGCAAGGGTATTCCAACTTTTTTCGTTCCCTACTCTGGCAAGGGTATTCCAACTTTTTTCGTTCCCTACTCTGGCAAGGGTATTCCAACTTTTTTATGAAACTATTTGTTTCCCTAATATTATATGAGGTATTCCTCAATTAATACATCTATAATATATCATACAATTGCGCGTTTGTAAAGCTTTTTATTAAATCTTCCCAAACTTACTAAATGGGAATATTCTAAATACAACTTTACCTTTAATTTCTTTTTCTTTTATGGGTCCAAAATATCTTGAATCTTTACTAATAAGTCTATTATCCCCTAGGATAAAGTATTCATCACTTTTTAAAGTTATTCTATCATAATCACTTGTCATACCATAAGCATATTCATCATCTATTTTTTCATCGTTAATATAAATTTCTCCATCTTTAATTGCTACAGTATCACCAGGCATCCCAATAACTCTTTTAATGATTTTTTCATTATCCTTTTCTTCATGAAGCACAATAACATCAAATCTTTTAATCTTACTTAATTTATAAAGTATTAAGATATCTCCATTTTTAAATGTTTTATTCATACTATCACCATCAACCCTAACTGGTGTTGCAATAAATGAACGAATAAGCACAACCACAACTACAATTATAATATAAGGTATTAATTCTTTAATTATTCTTTTTATAAAAATCAACTCCTAAATGAAAGAAAGGAAAGAATTAACTTCTTTCCTTAACTTTATATTCTTTACGCATTCCTTTGATAAAGTTAAGCTTAGCTCTACGAACTTTACCTTTTTTGATTACCACAATTTTATCGATTGTTGGGGCATTAACTGGGAATATTCTTTGAACACCAACAGTTCCACTTTTCTTACGAACTGTAAATGTTTCAGAAACTCCTCCACCTCTTTTAGCGATTACTAATCCTTCAAAAGATTGGATACGTTCTTTCTTTCCTTCTTTTACCCAAACATCAACTCTAACTGTGTCCCCAACTCTAAATTCTGGAACATCTTTACGAATATGTTTTTCAGCAATTTTGTCAACTAAATTTGCCATTTTCTTACCTCCTTATTTCATTACCTATAATCATATAAACTTTATAGCGGATTATATACCTTTTTTTGGGTCACCAATATATTATCATATTTTTTTAATATATGCAAGTTAAAATAATCTAATTATATCTTGAATTGTAATATATATCATTAAAAGCATCAAAAGTGCAAATCCTACTAAATGACAAGCATTTTCAAATTTAGCATTAATAGGTTTTCTTCTAATTGCTTCAACGATAAGGAAGAATACTCTACCGCCATCAAATGCCGGGAATGGTAAAATATTAATAAATCCAACATTAATTGATAAGAATGCAGTTAAGTAAATCATATAATTAAGGCCTAAAGCTACACCATCATCTACAATTTTATACATGCCAACTGGACCAGATAAAGCACTTGCACTAATTTTACCAGTAATTAAACCAGTTACAGTAAGCCACATTGAATGAACAATGCTATTAAATTTCATAAATGCATATTTTATAGAACCAAAGAAACCAGATAAAGTATTACTTTCAACTTCAATACCAAAAACTTGTCTTTCGTTACCATCAGCATCTTTTTCTACTTTTGGTACAACTTTATAGGTATCCCTTTTTCCATCTTCGTGTTTAACTTCAAAAGTATAATAATCATTTTTATTTTTCATAACCAAAACTATTTGAGCAACATCCCAGCTAGGTACCTTATGACCATTTATTGCTGTTATCATATCACCACTAGTTATGCCAGCTTCAGCCATTGGATAATTTTCTACTGCATTTTTAACAACTGGTTTTAAAGTATTTCCGCCCCAGATAAGACTACTTAAAAAAAGTAAAACAATTGCTAATATAAAATTATTTACAACCCCAGCTACTAAAATAATTACTCTTTGCCACCAAGGTTTATTGCACATATAATCTTCTTTTTTTATCTTTTCATTGGCATCTTCATAAACTTCCCCTGCCATGGAAACAAATCCACCAATTGGAAAAGCTCTGATATTATAATCTATTTTATCTTTACCCTTGTGAGTATGTATAACTGGACCCATACCGATTGAAAATTCATAAATATGAACTCCAAACTTTTTAGCCCAAATAAAGTGTCCAAATTCATGAACTAAAATAATAATTCCAAGTATTAATATAAGTATTATTAATGATACAATCCACATAATCTATTCCTCCTTAAAATATTATCATAAACATATATGCTAAAAATACAAATATTGAACTATCAAGTCTATCTAAAATACCACCATGGCCTGGTAAAAGATTAGAAAAGTCTTTAATATCATTTTCACGTTTAATACGACTCATTACCAAATCTCCCATTTGACCAATAATTGAAAGAACTATAGTAATCATTATAATTTTAAATGTGATTTTACCAAGTAACAATCTATATAAAACTACTCCACCAACTGTGCCAAGTACTAAACCACCAATAGAACCTTCCCAAGTCTTATTTGGACTAATACTTTTACACATTTTATTTTTACCAAATTTAGAACCAATAACATAAGCAAATATATCATTAAATGTTGGAATAATAAGTAAGAATAACAAAGTCTTAAAACTACGCATCCTTATTATTAAAAATGAATTTAAAGCTAGTCCTAAAAATAATACTATACCAAGTAGATATAAAGCATCTTTTGATGAATATTCTTCTTCCTTATAAAATATAACAGGTACTATAATGCCTATTACTATTAATGCTAAAGTTTGATAAGAAAATCCATAATAAATAGATAAATTACTATTATTTGACAAAATCAAACTAAGTAAAGAAACAAGTCCAATAAATATCATCATATTAGGTATTTTACCATGTGTTTTTTTTAAATCAATCATCTCTTTAAAAGCTAGAGCACCTACTAAACACATTAAAAGTTCAAAATATATTCCTCCAAGTAACACCAAAGGAATAACAATTAAAAGTGCAACTATTGCTGTAATTATTCTTGTTTTCATATTTAACCTCCAAAGCAATTATACTTACCTATAAATTATATCTAATAATATTCACTTTGTAAATAATTTTATTCTATTAACATACATATTATTTTAACATGAACGATATTAGTAAAAAATTAAAAAGATTAAGAAACGAAGATTTTATATGGATTGTTTATTTTTTTATCGTTGTATTTGCTTTATATTCTAACAAACTTGATAGAGATTATTTATTAAAAAAAGATAATGAAGCATACAAAAGAGAAAAATATATTAACATTACTATATTTTTTATAGCATTTTTTATCTATTTATATTTTCTCCTCCTTTTAACTGAAGATTTAGGTTCTATGGAAAAGAATTTTAATGACCCAGCATATAGGTCAACTTTTATCCAGCTTATCGCAGCCATCTTATTTTTAATCGGAGGTGCTATATACTTAATAAATGAAATAACTAGAAAAGATGATGCTTTAGATGTAGGGCTGATATAAAAAAATAGACTTAATTACTTAAATCTATTCATTTGTTGCATTACTTGTTTAACTTGTTTTTGGCTTGGTTTTCTTCCCATTGAACTCATCATAGCCTCAATCATTTTCTCATTAATCGGAGGATTTTTTTCTAAAGTTTTTTTCATTAAAGCTCTAGCTACAAAAAATCCAATAACAAGTCCAATTATAATACCAATTACTAAATATAATATTAATTTACCCATATAAATTTTCTCCTTTATACCTATATTTTACTATAAATATATGAGTTCTTCAAGCCAGAAATAATCTTTATTTTGAAAATCACATGCAAAAGCCTGCGTAATTGGCAAAAATTTCTTAATATCTCGATTAATTATATTGGTTTTAAGAAGAATATGACTATTTTTAACAGTAATCACAGTTTCTTCTTTACGATACTTATTTATTACTTTATGTGTATCACCACTTTTCATATAAAAATCATTATCTTTATTAAGTTCATATATTAATTTATTATATTTAAGTTTATCAATTGGCACAATTAATTGGTCTAATAAATCCTTTCCAATACCTATACTTGTCTTATCTAAAAGATATATATCTTCTAAAGATTTAAATAAATTATAGGGATTATCCTTAAGTAATACTTCCATTTCTTTGTTAATTCTAAAAATATAAAAAGTCCTCATATTATCACCTTCCAAATATATGATAACATAAAGACTTTGAATAATTTGTCAGATTATGTCGATGATATCATCTTTTTTTAAATAATTAGCAATTTTTTCTAAAATTGTAGTTTTATCTATCTTTAAATATTTAACAACATCTTCTGTTTTACCACTCATACCAAATTTATTTACTCCGAAAATATAATCTGGTTTTGATGCAAATCTATTCCAAATAAGACTATTTCCAGCTTCAATTACAAATGTTGGAACATCCTTTGGTAATAATTGTTCTTCATACTTAGGATTTTGTTTTAAGAATAATTCCATACTTGGCATTGAAACAACTCTTGTATCTATTCCTAATGTAAATAATTCTTTTGATATATCCATTGCCATTTCTAGTTCTTGACCAGTTGCAATAATAATTCCATCTAAATGATACTTTTCTTTACGTACCATATAAGCACCATATTTTACAAATCTAGCATTGGTATTTTTTTGTTTACTTCTCTCTTCTTTACTTATAATCATGGCTGTTGCACAATTGTTTTTAAGAATATATTCCCAAGCTCCCATGATTTCATTAATATCAGCAGGTCTAAATGTTGTAAAGTTTGGTATAGTTCTAAGACCTGTTAATTGTTCAACTGGTTCATGAGTTGGTCCATCTTGCCCAACATATACAGAATCATGAGTAAAAATATAAGTAACTGGCAAATTCATAAGTGCTGACATTCTAATCGCTGGTTTTAAATAATCAGAAAATGCTAAAAATGTTGAACCAAATACTTTTAAATTAGATAAAGCCATTCCATTTAAAATAGCACCCATAGCATGTTCTCTAACACCAAAATAAATATTTTTACCAACAGGATTTTTTTCACTTTGTATAGTTGATTTATCTAAATTTGTTTTGCATGATGATGAAAGATCAGCAGAACCACCAAGAAAGAATGGACTTTTTGGTGAAATAAAATTCATTATTTTATGATTTGACTCTCTTAAAGCTTCTCTATATTCATCACTTATTTTAAATTTAGTATCATCAAAATCAATTACAAAAGCATTTCTTTCAAGTAAATTAACCATTGCATGTAAATTACTATTTTCTTCTTTTATATTAGCATAATCTTCTTGCCAATCTAAATATTTTTTAGAAACTCTTTTATTTACATAATTTTGCAAAAATTCTAAAACATCTTTTCTAACTTCAAAAGGTTCACTAGTAATTTTATATTTAGCTTTTATAGCAGCTAAATCATCTTTTTCAAGTGGTTTGCCATGTACTTTATTAGTTCCTTCTAATTTAGAGTCTTCACCAATTATTGTATTGCAAATAATTATTGATGGTCTATCTGACTTTTTAGCTTGTTTAATAGCTTTAGATATTTCTTTATAATCATCACCATTTTTAACATTAATAATATTAAAATCTAATGCTTCAAAACGTATTTCAATATCTTCAGTAAAAGTATTTTTAGTATCACTATCTAAAGAAACATTATTCTTATCATATAAAAGAATTAATTTATTTAAATTTTGTGTACTTGCAAAACTTAAAGCTTCATAACTAATACCTTCCATTAAATCGCCATCACCACATAAACAATATGTATAATAGTCAATTAATTTAGAATTTTTATTTTCAATATTTACAATAGCATTTAAGTACCTTTCTGCAAGTGCCATACCAACAGCCATTCCCACTCCTTGACCAAGGGGACCAGTTGATGCATCTACTCCCGGTGTTACTTTAACTTCTGGATGTCCTGGTGTAAGACTACTTAAATCTCTGAAGTGTTTTAACTCTTCCATATCAATTCCATATCCCATATGGTATAAAACCGAATATAAAAGTGCAGAACCATGACCTGCAGACATAACAAATCTATCCCTATTTATCCAATTTGGATTACTTGGTATAACATCCATTTGTTCCTTATATAAAGCGTATAAAATCGGAGCAGCTCCTAAAACTATTCCAGGATGTCCACTACCAGCTTTATCTATCATATCAAGTGCAAGCACTTTTATACTATTTAGTGCTGCATCATCCATCTTACTCATATTAATCACTCCTTATGATAATAAAATTATATCACAATGAATACAAGTAGTCAAAATATTAAACTAGTTTATTTAAATCTCCATTTATAATAATTGGATTAAAGCCAATAATCTCATCTTTCAATAAACCATCTGGTATATCATTTATCATATATATTGTTTTTTCTAATCTAAAAGCATCGTACATTTCTAGAAATGTTGCACCTCCGATATAATTTTGAATGCCATTTTTAGCATAGTTTAAAACAAGCACAGCATCAACTCCAGAAATAACTTCTTCACTATGTTTAATCATTCCAGCTTTCCACTTAGTGTGTTCATCTGTGCCACGATATTTGCTTTCTGTTTCAGGACAATCATAACAATTAGGTAATGATATTATATGTCCCATTTTTTCTAGTGCATTCTTAATTGGTGGTATTTTATCATAAAATGCTTTACTGCATATAATAAATATTTTCATATATTTTGCTCCTTATAGTTTCATTATAACATAAAAACAGAAAATTTTTTATACTTTTAAATT
>CADBRL010000060.1 GCA_902797105.1 uncultured Erysipelotrichaceae bacterium | reverse complement strand
GGGACTCGAACCCGCGACCCCCACGGTGCAAGCGTGGTGCTCTAGCCAACTGAGCTAATTCCCCAGGAACAAAATTATTTTATCATATATCGATAAAATAATCAAGCTATTTTTGCACATCTTCTACAATTTTTATTAATCCAGCTTCAACTTCTTCGAGTGCTCTACCTAAAGGTTTCTTACTTTTATAATCAGTTTCCTTCATTTGATAGTGATTGCTTTCAAGCATTTGCTTACTTCTTTTTGAAGCTACATGAACTAATTTGTACTTAGAATCTACGATATTCAATAATTTATCTATTGATGGATATATCATAACATTCACTCTCCCTTTTCATTAATATGATACTCATATTATTAATATTAATCAAGCAAATCGATAAAATTTGACATAAATTTTACACTTTTGTTTAATTTAACACTACTGCAGTTACTTTATCATTATTCTTAGTTAATTTAATTTTAATATCATTTAAATTGTCTTCTTCATTTCTAGGATCAATAACTTTACCATTTTCATTTGAAATAATAACACTTTTTTCCACTAAATCACCAACGGTTAAATAAGCTACTTTTTCTTCTTCAAATAAACTCTCATCAGTCATAGCATAAATACTTGCTTGTTTTTCAATTGCAGATATTTTTTCTTCATATAACTGTTCTTCAAAATTAACATTAACCTTACCAGAAATAATCCAAGTAGCAGCAAAATAACCTACACTAAATACCGCTAAAACCACAACTAATTCAATTACTGTATATCCATTTCTTTTCATTTTTCGTTCCCTTCTGCTTTACTAAACCCACGAAGTTCCCATAAAGGAAATTCATTTCTTATTTTAATTATTTCAGTAAGCATCTTTTCCTTAAGTTTATCTCTTCTAAATTCAAATAATCTAACTACTGTTTCTTCTAAAGTATTTTTAGCTATATCTTCTTCATTTATTTTATTATATAAATAAGGAATAACAATATTAATATCTACAAACTCTATATCATTTTTCTTAAATACATAATAGTTTTTAAGCATCTTAATAAATTTCTTATAAGCTTTAATATTATGATGAAAAACACTCTTACCTAAAGCAATATATTCTTTCGTTGTAAATTTTTTATAATTCTTATTTTTAAAATATTTATCAATTCTTTTCTTATTGCTAAGTTTATTACTTATAATTCTATTATCTGTTACAATATAGTCTTTTTTATAATAAAAATCAATCATTTTAAATATTTTATCTTTTTCTTTTACATCTTTAATTAATTCATTAAAGTAAGAAATATCTACAACCCCATAAGCAATAATAACTCCATCTACAAAATCATAAACATTGGTCCAATAATCAATATGTTTTTGTACCATTTTTTCTTTAAGTATTTCATTTAGTTTTATATCTTTTGGTATTTCTAAGGTATCATTTAGTAATAAAATATACTTGTTTTTTAAAAAGTTTATTAGAGCTCTATTACTATTTAAACTTTCCATAGAGCTTTTTTTAACCATTTCTTTTAATGCTAAATAATCTTTTTTATCTAAAGACTTTATTATTCCTTTAGCATAATTTTCTTTAACATTATCAATTAAATTTACAAGTACTTCTTTTTTGCTTTTTGTATCACCAATTTTTTCAAAACCGTATATATCACATAGTTTATTATAATCATTAATTATATTTATAAGTTCATTTTTCTTTAGTTTATTTAAATATTCTTTATAATTTAATTCACTTTGGAACATATTATCACCACACAAGATTATTATATAACATTTTTGAATTTTTTTCTATGGTAATTATGTGAAATTTGTAAATTATTCAATTACTTTAAAAACTTCAAAAACAATTTTAGTTTTATAATTAAAATTTGGATCTATTAACTTAAATATTCTTGTATGTTCTTCTTTATAATATTCTAAGGATTTATCCCCTTCTCCTTCAATAAATGCCATTTCTTTTGTAACATTCGCAAATTCTGTAATTATAACTTTTTCAGTTTCAATTAAACATGCCGTGCTATTATCATCATGAAGTATAATACTTCTATCACCAACTTTAGGTAAAGGTTCATTATCATTTTCATATTCACTAAATAATGAAGTTGTTGCACGTTTTTCACCTAAAAGTACAAGTTTTATTAATTTTTCATTATCTGTACCAAATTTCCAACATGGAATTTTGACTTTATTTTTTTCTAGCAATAAATTGTTATTCACTTGTAATCACCCACAAGATTATTATATATCATTTTATAAATTATTCAATTACTATATCTAAAATATATTTAAAATCTTCAAAACTTACATTAGTACTTTCAATATCATAATATATACCATTATCATGAAACTCAGTAAAATATGTATTTTCATATTTATAAATAGTTACTTTCTTATTTTTAATACTTGATTGTTTACTACTTTTAGTTTCAAAGAAATAATCACGAAGTGGTTTTTTATCTTTAGCAAAAGATACTGTAATTTTTCCTTTTCCATCCCTATTTTTATAAGCATAAATAAGATTATGAATTTTACTAAATGGATTTTCATCATCATTTTCAGTTATAGCAAAATAAATATCAGTTTCATAATTCTTTAATATTTCATCGTCATTTTCATAAAGACTTTTACTTCTTTTTAAAAATGGATAAGCCTCTTCTAAATCATCACTAAAATAAATATTCGTAGACTCATTAATATTCATTATTGTTACATCAATATCATTATTTCCAAATGTCTTTACTTCATTAATACGAATATTATCATCATAAGTATTATTTTCTTTAAACACATTGTTTTTAAAACTAAATAACACTATTCCAATACATACAACGATTAAAACTGCATATTTAAGCACACCATAATAATTATTTCTTTTCTTATTTGTTACATACCTATAAACATCTTCTTTATTTATTTTTTCATCTAAAATATCTTTTAAAACTTTTTTAGTCATTACTTATCCTCCTTAGCTCTTTTAAAGTTCTATAAATATAATTTTTAACATTTGACTCAGTTAAATTTAAAGTATCAGCTATTTGTTTGATAGTAAAATCTTCATAATAATAAAGATACATTATTTTAGATACATTTCCACTTTTCTTATTTAAATAATTCCAAACTAATTCTGTATCAAACTTTTCCATTACACTTTTTTTCAAATTAATGTTATCACTAATATTATCATGAAGTACTTCATCACTTTTTTTCATAAATTTAAACCTATAATATTTTTTCATAACATTTTTTGCTATCCCAAATACATAGTTTTTATCTTTAACTTTACCAATATTTTTATATACTTCAAGATAAATATTTTGAAGTATATCTTGAACATCCCCAATATTATTACTACTTACTACTACATATCTAGAAATATCTTTATAACTTTCATTATAAACTTCATCAAACTTTTCTAAGGCTTTTTGACTAGTCATTTTTATCACCTCACATATAAAGTGTCATAATTTTCTAAAAAAGTTTCAAAAAAACAATTAGTTTTTCATTTACTAATTGTTTTTAGCCAAATATCTATATCACTACTTGTGGCATCCTCAGAAAAACGGTATCCTTCACGCCATGTTCCGCCGCTTGATATAGATTTTAAATTTTTGGCACTATCACCTAAACCACTAGATGCTGAAGTACACACAGGATAAATATTTTTATTATCAAAAGTATTACCAATTACAAAACTTGATACTGGATAGGCTGCTATTCCCCACCAAATTGGATAAGCTATAATAACATTTTCATAACTATCAAAGTTATCTGGAACCACTTTTTCAAGTAATACATGTCTTCTTGCTTCATCTTCATGTTCTTTAGAAACTCTTGAATTTTTATCATTATAGTTTAAGTCATCATCTGTATATTTTTCTTGTGGCACTATTTCAAAAATATCGGCATCAAATTTTTTTGCTATTTGTTCTGCTAAATTTTTAGTATGATTTTGAGCTGAAAAATAAACAACTAAAGTTTTACCACTTAGTACATCTTGATTAACTTTATTTTCATTACTTTTTAAACGTATCCCAATAACTGCAACTATCGCCATCACTGCAGCAAGTATTGTCATTATCACTTTATTTTTTGTATTCATAAAATCCTTCCTTTTCTAATAATTTAATTTTATTATTTATGCCACCACCATAACCAGTAATTTTGTTATTTGCACCCATAACCCTATGACAAGGAATTATAATGCAAATTGGATTTCTACCCACGGCACCACCTACAGCTTGAGCAGACATTCTTTTTATATTTTTCTTTTTAGCAATACAATTTGCTATATCACCATAACTTATTACTTTGCCATATGGAATTTTCTTTATATACTCTATTACTTCTAAAGTAAATCTACGCAAATTTTCTAATTTATATGAAGGCACAAAATCAGGGATTTTGCCTTCAAAATATAAATCTAACCAATTACTTGTTTCTTTAAAAATATCTAAATATTCTTTTTTTGCATTTTTTTCTATTTTTTCTAT
>CADBRL010000059.1 GCA_902797105.1 uncultured Erysipelotrichaceae bacterium | reverse complement strand
GTTTGGCCACATATCAAGATTTAATTTTATAAAAATTGGATGACTTTCCTAGTATATTAAAAAAAAGAATAAAATCACTGTTTTATTCCTTTTTTGATTTAATATTGTCTTCCAATATATAGTCTAGTTTTTGCTTCCTTACCACATACAGTACAAGCTCCAGTTACTGCTTCGTCTTCAATTAAACATCTAGACTTTATACCAAAATCATCTTTAATTTTATTTTCACATTCTACATTACCACACCAATTGATTTTAATAAATCCACCATCTTTAGTTGTAGCTAATGTCTTTAATTCTTCATAAGTTTTAGCATCATAAATCATACTATTTCTTCTAGTTTTAGCTCTTTCAAACATATCTTTTTGAATAATATCAAGAAGTTCATTTAATTTAGGAACTACATCTTCAAAAGTAACTTGTATTTTTTCTAAAGTATCTCTTCTAACTAAGGTAACTAAATTGTTTTCCAAATCTCTTTTACCTAGTTCAATTCTAACTGGATATCCTTTTACTTCAGCTTCCGCAAATTTAAATCCTGGAGTTTTATCTCTTTCATCAACTTTAAATGTAATATTATTATTTTTAAGACTAGATTTTAATTCTTCAAGTTTTTCTGAAACATCACCGATAGGAATAATAATTGTCTTAAATGGCGCAATTTTAGGTGGTAATACAAGTCCATGATCATCACCATGAGTCATTATGATAGCACCAATCATTCTAGTTGATACTCCCCAACTAGTTTGATATGGAGTTTTTTGTGTATTATCTTTATCGGTAAATTTAATACCAAAAGCTTTAGCAAAATGATTGCCAAAATAATGACTTGTACCATTTTGAAGAGCATAACCATTATACATCATAGCTTCTAAAGTATAAGTTTCTTCAGCACCAGCAAATTTTTCTTTTTCAGTCTTCTTTCCTGTTATAACTGGAAGAGCTAAATAATCTTCTTGAAATGTTTTATAAACATTAAACATTCTAAGTGTTTCTTCTCTAGCTTCTTCAGCAGTTGCATGCATTGTATGACCTTCTTGCCATAGTATTTCTCTACTTCTAAGAAATGGTCTAGTAGTCTTTTCCCATCTAACAATCGTACACCATTGATTATAAAGAATTGGTAAATCTCTATAAGTATTTATTATCTTTTTATAATGGTCACAAAATAATACTTCACTAGTTGGTCTTACACACATTCTTTCTTCAAGTTTTTCTTTACCACCATAAGTAACCCAAGCAACCTCTGGAGCAAAACCTTCAACGTGTTCTTTCTCAATATTTAAAAGTGACTCAGGAATAAACATTGGCATTTGCACATTTTCATGACCTGTTTCTTTAAACATTCTATCAAGCACTTTTTGTATTTCTTCCCAGATAGCATAACCAAGTGGCCTTATAATCATACTACCTTTTACACTTGAATAATCTACTAAATCTGCTTTTTTACATACATCTGTATACCATTTAGCAAAGTCTACATCTCTATTTGTTATATCTTTTACTTCCATAACCTCACCTATTCTGTTTTAAATTCTTTTAATTCATTATCTTCCGTTAAAATTTTATTTACTTTTTGTGTAGCATCATTTAATTTTTCACCACAATATTTAGCTAATTTCATAGCTTCAGTATATTTATTGATAGCATCATCTAAATTAACATTGCCACTTTCTAATTCTTTAACTATAGTTTCAAGTTCTTGAAGTGAACTTTCAAAATTTTTATTTTCTTCCATATTATTTTTCCTTTCTTTTTTATTATATCATTTATTTTAATAATTTACTATTACTAGTTATTTTATTTTCTTTTTCTAATACTTTTAAACTTTTTTCTGGAGTTGGATAATCTTCTGGCATTGTTCCTCCTAGTTCTTTTATAGTATTTCTTATTTTTTTACCTACTTCGTAGTGTACATCATTTGCATTTACTTCTCCCTTAACATTATCTCTTTTTAATTTTTGTTCTGTTTGAGAAATTCTAAAAAGATTTGCTATTAATTCATCACTACCCATATTATCTAAGATATCTTCTCTATATCTTAATCCTTTTCTTTTGGCAATATCATTAGCAGTCTCACCATTATATAGTCCTTTATAACCAGAATTATGAAATTTATCAAAGTTCTTTACTCCCGCATCTTTAGCTGCTTTGTTCAAAGAATAATTACCTTTTTTAGTTAAATTTCTTTGATAAAATCTTTTTTCATCTTCTGTTAAACTAGAATATTCTCTTTCTGAAATTTCTTGTTTTCTAGTTTGAACAGCAAAATAAGTTTGAGCAAGAGCTATCGTCTTCTTTCTTGAATCACCATTTTGAGCTATTAGATAACACATATACCTTGATAATTTATAGTCTATAATATTTTCTGCTCTACCTTTACCAGTCATTATTGGCTTGTTAACCTCAACAACCCAATAATTTTCAAATGGCATACTATTTTGAGCGGAAACAATTGCCTTATCTATTACTTTTTTAAAATTTCTCCATTCACTATATTGTAATACTCTTTGTAACTCTCTTGCAAGCCAATATTCATTACCATTGTCATCAATATGTTTTATATTTTCAAAAATACTATTATTTAACATTAATTCATTCATTTTTCACTCCCCCTTAAATTGTATTTACAAATTATTTATTTAACTTCACATTTTTTCAAATAAATCTTACCATTTTTCCCACTAGGAAAAAATGGTATAACAACACTATTTTTCTACAACTTTAGCCTTAATTGCCCCTTCATGTAACTTAACACTAATTAAATCACCAACATTTACATCATTATTAGATTTAATTACTTTATCATTAATTGTTGCAAGTGAATAGCCTTTTTCTAAAATACCTAAAGGATTAACAAGTTTCAAAGTATTAATAAGTAGATTATATTCATTTTTCTTCTTATCAATTAAACTCATTGGATTTTGAAGAGCAACAGACATTTTTACTTTATTAAGTTTTACTTCATTATTTTGAATTATTACTTTAATATCTTTATTTAAATTATCAATTAAAGTATCTAGTTTTTGTTCTTTCATTTCATACATTGTCATTGGATTTTTTAAAATAAAACTATTTTTTAGACTTCTCCATTTAATAAACTTAGTATTAACCATATTTTTAATATTCTTATTAAGTCTAATTTTATAATTATTAAGTAAAGTATTAATATCTAACACAGTTGGCACTGCCATTTCTGCTGCCCCGGTCGGTGTTGGAGCCCTAAGATCTGCTACAAAATCGGCAATTGTCCAATCAATTTCATGACCAACAGCACTTATAATCGGGGTTTTACATTCATAAATAGCATGAGCAACAATTTCTTCATTAAAGGCCCATAAGTCTTCAATTGAACCTCCACCACGACCAACAATAATGGTATCAACGCCAAATTCATCTGCTCTTTTAATTTGCCTTACAATATCTGGTGCTGCATCTTTTCCCTGAACTAAACATGGAAAAAGTATTGCTTCACAAACCGGATACCTTCTTCTTATTGTACTCATGATATCTCTTACAGCTGCTCCAGTTGATGCCGTAATAACTCCAATTTTCTCAGGAAACTTTGGTATAGCTTTTTTATGCATAGCATCAAATAATCCCTCAAGAGCCAATTTTTTCTTTAATTTTTCATACTCTATATATAAAGCCCCAAGACCATCAGGTTCCATCTTTTCAATATAAATTTGATAAGACCCTTGTGCTGGATATGCACTAATTCTTCCTTCAACTAACACATTCATTCCATCTTCTGGTGTAAATGTAAGTCTTGATGCACTACTTTGAAACATAACAGCACTAAGTCTTGATGTATCATCTTTTAAAGTAAAATAAAGATGTCCTCTAGTATGATTTTTAAAATTACTAATTTCCCCTTTTAAATATACTTTATTTAAGAAAATATTATCATCTAAAATATTTTTTATATAATTATTTAAATCACTTATTTTAATGTATTCTTTGTCCATTTATAAGTCCCCTTTCTATAAGTATTTTTGTTATATATTCATAGTTAATATTATATAACTCTAAATCTTTATTAATATCATCTAATTGTAAAATTTCACTATATTTACTATGTATTTCTAATAAAGTTTCTTTTACAACATCAGGTCTTAATTTATTGTAAATATCCAAAACAAGTGGATAAAATAAGCCAAAATTAAATACATATCTATCATCATAAAACCAAAAAATATCAAATATAAAATTTTAATAAGTTATCCCATTAACTTTTTGGCACACTCAGGATATGTTTGTTCTAACATAATCCATATATTATACATATTTAGATCTTCTATACCAATTGCATCAGCATCTTTATACACTCCATCATTATTTAAATCATAGTTTAAATAATAATTATCTATCATTAACTAAAATTATCATATCATGCGAAGTTTTTATACCACATAATTTTGCTAGTTTATTTCCTACAAGTTCATGTCCTTCATCTTCCACTAATTTAAAATAATATCTCTTTCCTTCATAATTTATAAAACACGGTACAGAATTTGGATACTTTTCTAAAACATTAATATTATCTATATTACTCTTTTATAAATTTATCTAAAACAGCATTTATAATTTTTCTTACAGCATCATCACAATATTTTTTAGAAAGTTCAACAGCTTCATTAATAACAACTATTTCGGGTGTATCAGTAAATTTAAGTTCATATAAACCCATTCTAAGTATTGCTGCCCCAGTTTTATCAATTCTATCTATGGTCCAACCTTCAATATATTTGTTAGCTATCTCGTCTAAAGTACTTTTATATGTAGTTACTCCATAAACAATATCTTTGACAAATTCATTATCTACATCTAAATTTTCTTTTATAACATCATCAATCACAAACGGGACTTTTCTATCTTCATAAATATCAATTTGATATAAAATAATCATTGCTATATTTCTTAATTCACTTCTTGCTTTCATAATAACTACCGCCTCTTTTAAATTATAACAAATTTTCTTTTAAAAGAATAGTTATTTTTTAAAAAGAATGCAACTTTTTGTTACATTCAATAATTATAAACATAAAAATGAATTTAATAGGTACAATCATCTATTAATGTAGCTTCAATTATTAGCTGATTACCTTTTCTTATTTGATCACATGTTGTAAGAATTAATTGATTTTCTTCATTTTTTATTTTAATTTTACCAGTTTTAGGCTCACTTCGAATATTTATAATTTCATATTCATTTGTATTATTTTCAAATTTAAGATGTATCTTATTTCCTTTTTTTAGATATCTTAAATCATTAAAATAGGCTAAATGTCCTGTGCCAGAATGAGCTGCTAAAATATATGTGTTTTTTATGTTTGAATTAAGTAAAGTTACATTTTTATCAACATTATTTAAATCATTATCAATATCATAAAACCCATATATCATGTTTATGGATGGCACTATTAAGTATCCATAATATTTTTCATTATTATTACTTACTTCATTTTTTATAATATTTTTTTGACAACCACAAGTTAAAAGAAGTAATACTATTATTGCTAATTTTTTCATAATTCTTCTTCAAAATAAGCTTTATTTTTGAAATATATTAAATTTGTTAAACTTATTTCAGTATTTGGAATAGTAATTATTATTGTACCTTCACTTGAAATGTTACTATCTTTTTCACTATTTTCTTCATCATTATAACCAATTTTATCATTTTTATCTTCATTGTTGTCTTCATTATCTTTTTCTTTCAAATCTTTGTTGTTATCACTTTCATTTGTAGTCTTATTATCATTATCATTACTTGAACCAACATTCTCTTCATTTGATAAATCTTCATCTTTTAAATCATTATCATTATTGTTATCTTTCTCATTATCATTAGTTGAGTTACCATTATTATTTTCTTCACCAGTAGAGTTATTATTATTATTGTTGTTATTATTATCTAAATCTTTATTTTCTTCATTATCTTTATTAATAACCTCATCCTTCTTACTATATTTGTAAAATAATCCTTCTCCATTGATATAGTAGTATTTAGAAGCATCCCCCAAATTACAAGTTTCATCATTAATTGTAATTTCTTTTAACTCACTTGGTGAATCAAAATAATAGAATTTACCTATTCTTGTAGTATTTTCTATAGTTATTTCTTCATCAGTTAAAATACCATTTATTAAATATCTAGTAACATTTACTATTCTATCATTTTTGATTAATTCTTTAGATGTGTAGCCACTTTCATTATCTTTAACAAAATAAGTTCCATAGTCAAGTACATATTCACAATTACCATCACTTTTACATGTACCAATTTCATTAAATCCTTCATCATAAATTGTTACATTTGAATTTGTTTCATATGGTTTATAGTATTTGCCATAACTACGATATCTTGTAACAAATGTGATATTCATCCTTTTAAGTTTTCTTTCAAACTTTATTGTTTTACTTTCATCATTTAAATAAATATCATTTATTTTTTCATAAGAACTTGCAGATGTTGTTTCTACTAGTTTTAAATTTAATCCTTTTGCATAACGATAAGTCTTTTTGTCAGGACTTAAATATAACTTTTCAATGAATATACCAGTATCATTATTATAAACGTCAAAGGCAATGTTACCATATGTTAAGTCAATTTCAAATGTTACAATATTTTCATTTGCTTCACTAAAATAATTCTCCTCCATTTCTGTTCCATAGCAATTTGTTACACTAAATAACACTGCTATCAAAAATACTTCAATTTTTTTCATAAAATTTCATCTCCTCAAGAAATAATCTAACACTAAAATATCTAAAAGTACATAGGAGATTTTGACAAAAAAAGAAGGATTTTCATCCTTCATGTCGACTTTTGTCAAAATATATACTATTTATTTTTCTTTTTAGTATTTTTGTTGATTAATCTTACCTTTACACCTTTATATAAAGCAAATTGTTTTTTTACGCCTTCAGGTAAATTTTTCTTAAATGTTTTCATAAATGCACCTCACTTCTTTTCTCATAAATTATAACATATTCATTATTTAAATAGCAATAAATTTTGTTTAACTCTATTTATTTTTGTATCTTTTATATATACTTTCAAAAACTTTTATGCCATCCATAGCACTTGTTGTGATACCTCCAGCATAACCTGCGCCTTCACCACATGGAAAAATACCTTTAACGCTTGAATTAAAATCTTCATCACGAACAATACGAACTGGACTACTAGTTCTGGCTTCTGGTGCTGCAATAACTGAAGTATCACCATTAAAACCATTAATTTTATTATTAAAATAATCTATTCCTTCTTTTAAACTTTCATTTATATACTTTGGAAAAATATCATTTATATTTGCTAAATGGGTTTTACCTTTAAAAGCATCTATATCAATACTTTCTGATAAAATATTATTTTTATAATCAACATACCTTTGAATAGGAATAACACCATTTCCAATATTATATGCTTTTTGTTCTAAACATTCTTGAAAACTTATTCCATCTAAAGGATTATTACCATAGTCTTCAGGTGATACAGTAACAACAATGGCACTATTAGCAAAGCCTGAATCTCTTTTATAATTACTCATACCATTTACACAAATACCATTTATGGTACTTCTACTATTTACAACATAACCACCTGGGCACATACAAAAACTATAAACACCACGTCCACTTTTACTTTTATATGTAAGTTTATATGATGCTGATGGCAAAAATGAATAATTTATTGGATACTGATTTTCATTAATCATTTTCTGTGGATGAATTATTCTAATGCCAACTGCAAAAGGTTTAGCTTCCATATAAATCTTTTTATTATTAAGCATTTTAAATGTATCACGAGCTGAATGACCAATAGCTAAGACTAGTACATCAGTATCAATACATTTACCACTAACTATAACAGATTTTATCTTATTATTTTCTACTATAATATCTTCCATACAAGAATTATAATGAATTTCTCCTCCCATAGATATTATTTTTTCTCTTAGATTTATTACTACTTTTCTTAAAATATCAGTACCTATGTGAGGTTTACTATCATAAAGTATTTCTTCCGGAGCTCCGCACTCAACAAAAATCTTAAATACTTCCCTCATTCTACCAGCTTTATCTTTAACTAAAGTATTAAGTTTACCATCACTAAATGTACCAGCACCACCTTCACCAAATTGAACATTACTATTAATAGCAAAATTATTATTTTGCCATAAGTCTTCAACTGTCTTAACTCTTTGTTCTATTTTTTCACCACGTTCAAAAAGTATCGGCTTATATCCGTTTTTAGCAAGGCAAAAGGTGCAAAATAAACCTGCTGGACCTGCTCCAATAACTATTGGTCTTTTATTTAATGTTTCTTTTCCCATCTGAGGTAACACATATTCTTCATTTTCTACTTTAATTATATTTTCTTTCAAAAAAATATTTTCATTATCTATTTCAACATCTAAATCAAATACATAAGAAAACATGTATTTACTTCGGGCATCAATCGCCTTTTTATGAATAATTACTTTTTTCAAAGAATTTTTATTTACTTTTAGCTTTTTACTTGCAAGTTCATAAATATCAATATTTTCTTTAATTTCAGTTTTAATATTTTTAATTCTAATCATGATTATCACCTGCAATTAAACCTGTTATAAAACTTATAGTTAGGTTATATCCCCCACAATCACCATCTAAATCTAGGACTTCTCCAGCAAAATAAAGATTTTTAACAAGCTTAGATTCCATTGTTTCTAAATTTATTTCTTCTAAAGATACTCCCCCACTAGTTACCTGCGCATCTAAATAACCTTTAGTATCTATAATTTTAACTTTAAAATTAGTTAAAGTCTCGATAAATTTATTCTTTTCATCTATTTTTAATTCACACCATTTTTTATCTTTAATTTTTAAATACTTAAGGATTATATTAGTTAATTTATAATCTAAAAAACCATCACATATATTTGTTAGATATTTATCTTTATTTTCTTCCATATAGTTACTTAAATGAGCTGTCCATGGACAAAAGTTAAGTTTTACTTCACATTCCTTTTCTTCATTTAAAGCCAGTCTTATATCCCGGCTTAAATTAAAAATACAAATACCACTTAAACCATAACTTGTAAATTGTAGTTCTCCATGTTCTTCTTTTACTTTTGCTTTATCAATATAACTTGAAACATTTACTTCACATCTAATGCCAGACCATTCTTTTTCTAGCCCAATACTTGTTTCAAGGGCCATTAAAGATGGATTTAAATTAATTACTTTATGACCAAATTCTTTAGCTAATGAAAAACCTTCACCAGAGCTTCCAGTCTTCGGATAACTAAGACCACCGGTCGTAATAATTACTTTATCAAAAGTTTCATGATTAATAATAAACTTATCATTTTCCCTTTCAATGTTTTCAATATTAGTATTAAATCTAAAATCAACATCTAAAGAACTTTTCAAACAAGATAAAACACTAGATGATTTTTCACTATATGGATAAAGATAACCATTTTTATCTTTTAAAACTAAACCTATTTCTTTGAAAAAATTATTTACTTTATCTAAATTTTTATCATTTATTATCTTTTCTATAAATTCATTATTACTTGAATGATACTTACTTAAATCATTATTAGTATTACCGATATTACATCTTCCACTTCCCGTTAAAAGAAGCTTTTTACCAGCATCACTATTTTTCTCAAATACTACAACTTGGTTTTTTATTGATATGATTTTAGCTGCTGCTAAGCCTGCTGGACCAGCCCCAATAATTGCTATCCTCATGCTTTCACCTCTATTTCTTTTACTTTGTTATCTAGTATTGAATATAAATATAAATAAACTTCTTTATCACTTATACTTTTTACATAATCATAATATACACTTAATTGTTTAATATAATTTTCATCATCAATATTTTTAAGCTTGTAATCCACAATAAATATTTTGTCACTATACTCTAACATTAAATCTATAATACCATGATATTTAATATCATCTTTTTCAAACATAAACTCTAGTTCTTGATAAATTTCTGCATTTTTAAAATCAAAATTTTCTAATAATTTATTTATATACTTATTATCATCTTTAACAGTTTTAAAATCAGTTAATTCAAATATTTCATGCATCTGGGTACCAAACTCTAAAGTCTTAGCTTCTTCTTTAGTTAAAATATTCTTTATTGTTTTAGACGCATGTTTCTTTTCTACTTCTTCATATAAAACTTCATCATCATATATGACCATTTCTTCTTTTGAGCTTTCTAAATTTCTACTTAGTGCTTTACTAAATTCATATTCTTTAGATAGACCAATATTATTTAAATTAATGCTTGTTACATATTTTGCAATATTACCATATATACTTTCTAAAAAGTTATAAAATGATCTAAAACTTAATCCCTCTAAAAAGTCTACTTCTTCACATGCTCTAGTTTTATCCTTTACCTCAGGCATTACCATAATTATTTTTTCTTTACTTCTTGTAAGTGCTACATAAAATAATCTTACCTTTTCTGCTACTTCATTTAAATAATACTCATTTTTAACAAGTTGTTTAATAAATACTTCACCAATGCCATCTTTATAATATGGTGTTATAATACCATACTTATTATCAAACATAAATTTATTTTTTAAATCACTTAAATTAAATGTTTTAGGAAAACCAGTAAAATAACATATTGGAAATTCAAGACCTTTGGATTTATGAATATTCATCATTTTAACAGATATACTACTTGATTTAGCTTCTTTATATTTTATTTCACTACCAGAAGTTGCTAAATCTTCAAGATATTTACTAAAGTCTTCACTTGTAAAACCTAAGTTTTCCACATTTTCAGCTAACCCTAGCAAATAATTCATTCTCTTTATACCAGCATCAACATTACCCACTAAAATAAATTTTTCATAAAAATTAAAATCATCAATAATTCTCTTTAAAAGCATACTAGGTGTTAGTTCATCTAATACTTTACTTATTTCTTTACATATTCTAAATACTTCACTTCTAAATATACCATTATTTTCTAAATCATTAAATATTTCAGCATCATTTAAGCCACCAACATAACTTCTAGCAACACTAGTAAAATAATATCTAAACCTTTTATCATAAACTTCATTTTTAATAGAAAAACATAAATTAATAATATTTTTAATAATATAAATATCATTCTCTTCCATTAAATTACTATCCTTATATATTTCCATTGGTATATTAAAGTACTCAAATACTTTCTTAAATAAATTCATTTTACTACCACGATCAAGTATAATACAAAAATCATTATAGTTTGCTTTTCGATTTTTTCCTAAATCAAAATCATATACTTCATAATTATCACTTATTTTCTTCTTTATATCATTTGCTATTATAAAAGCTTCAATTTCATCATTTGAATATTTTTTATCCTCATTATTATAAGTATAAATATCCATATAATTATTGTTATTATTTAAGCCATGTGTAATATAAGAAGTATTACCAAATATCATAGCGTGACTTTCTTTATAATTAATACCACCGAGTTCTTTAGTCATAAGACGAGCAAATATTTCATTAATATTAAAAAGTACTTCTTCTCTAGATCTAAAATTCTTAAGTAAATCTATTTTTATACCACCATCATGATTACTATATTTATCATACTTATTTTTAAATATTAAAGGATTAGCATTTCTAAATCTATATATAGATTGTTTTATATCTCCGACCATATAAACATTATCATTTTCTAAATATTTAATAAATGTTTCTTGTAAATCACTTGTGTCTTGATATTCATCAATCATTATTTCATTAAACTTACTTTTAAGCTCTTCTCTGATACTTTCATTTTCTTCAACTATTTTAATAGCCATTTTAGCTATATCTGTAAATTCATAAGAATCAAATTCTTTCTTAAAAGCATTTATTTTATCATCAAGTTTATGAATAATTTCTATAATTATTTCAGCATAATCTTTAGTACTTAAATATGCACTTTTTAATTCTTCTTCACTATAAAATATTAAATCACTTAGTGTTTTAAATGTATCTTGAATATTTTCTTTTAAAGCCTTACCTTCTTCATCTAATTTAGTAAACTTCCCTAAAGTACAATCTTTATACTTATATAAATCATTAAAGTTGTGCGGAGAAAAAAGATTAGAAACACTATCATATAATTTTTGATAAGATGCACCATCCATATAGCTTTCTATTTCAAGTACCATATTCTCTAGGGATTCAGCTAAAGATTTAACATATTTAAAGTATTCATTAAAACATTTATTTACATATTCATCACTATAATAATTATTTACATAATTACCTAAATAATCCTCTTTATCATATTTTAAATCAAGTAATCTATTAATACTTAAAACTGCTGTCTTTATTAATTCATCA
Organism: uncultured Erysipelotrichaceae bacterium; assembly: GCA_902797105.1. Taxonomy (GTDB): domain Bacteria; phylum Bacillota_I; class Bacilli_A; order RF39; family UBA660; genus Onthocola_B. Next base: position 3,091 of record CADBRL010000059.1, on the reverse strand, counting down.
TCTCTATTAGTAAAATCTTCAATTAATTTTAAAAATCTATCGTCTTTTTCTTCATAAAATTCTTCGAATATCTCTTCTAAAATTTCTTTTCTTTTCAAATTAATAATTGATGCATCAATTATACTAATATCTTTGCTCATATTAAGAACATAATGATATTTTTTAACTAAATTTAAAGCAAATGCATCAAATGTAGTAATATATGCTTGATCTAAATATTCAAGTTGTTCTTTTAAACCAGCTTTTTTTATTTTTTTTCTAATTCTATCAGACATTTCTCCCGCAGCTTCATTAGTAAATGTTAACATTAAAATATTTCTAATATCTACGCCATCTTTAAGTTTTCTTATCACTCTTTCTGATAATACTGCAGTTTTACCAGAACCTGCTCCAGCTGATACTATAATATTTTTCCCTTCCAAATTAACAGCTTTGGCTTGTTCAGGAGTCAAATTCATCTTCTTCACCTCTTTTAATATCGCACATTAAATTTTGTTCATTCATACGGATATTTCATAATTTATCCGTATCATCGTCAATTGGTTTTGCTATCTTCAAGTATTACTTGAATTCCTTAATTAGATAACACATTACTACTACCATAAAAAGAACCATCTTTTTTTAATCTTAAACCTTTTATCATCTTACTATATTTATAGTTACTATCAAGAAGACTTATACTATGCCATCTTTAACTTTTTTTATTACGCTTTCAGATAATACTCAAGTTTTTACCCTTTCTATACTGCTGCTGGTACTATTGCTCTAACAATCTCTTTAATACATTTCATTATTTCATCATAGTCAATATTACTTGCATATGCATATTTTTTCTTATAAGAATTCCATTTACTTTTAATAATTTCACTTTCTTTCAATATTGCTATAGTTTCGTCAATATTTCCAGTATAATTTCTCTTTTCAAATGTTTTGTCTACTGCCTTACGTAAATCGACTATTTTAACATCATTCCAACCATTAGTATATATCAAATATAAGTCATAATAATCCCTTATTCTACTATTAGCTTCAGCTCTCTTTAGAATTGTTTCTAACTTTTCAGCAATTATAGTTTCAATATTATATGACCATACCTTTACATAATCATCTCCTAATACAGGGCGATATTTATATACAATCGGTCTTGGCGTTATAGGATCACCTGTTGCTACATCAATTTGAAAATTCTCACTAATTGTATCTATTTTTACATTTAAAACTATTCTATATCCACCATATTGATCCGATTCACGTATATTATCAATCCTTATAAAGTTTATCAAAGCGCCATCGTTAATATCTATTGAAATAATTGATTTAATCATATTTTCAACATTTTCTTTAGTAAAATTAGCATCTTTAATTGCAGTATCTATATCTTTGGTAGAACGACTTTCCAATCCAAATAATGTACTTAAATAAAAACCTCCTTTTAAAATGAAATTATCACGATACTCACTTACAGCTAGTCTTTCTATAAATCTGTCATACATATATAAACGAAGTAATGTATTAAAATCCAAATTACGTTTAACTGCCACATTTTTTAATTTATCCTTTACTTGCATACTATTCATACATCATACCCACAAAATTCATAACTTCTTCTTTTATGCCAAACATATCCGCATATTTTGAAAGTTTTATTAAATCACTATCATTTCTTTTAAGATATTCCTTAACTGCATACTTTACATGCTCCATATCCATTCTTTTTTTAGAACGAATTATATCACAAATACATCTTTCCACATCATAAGCTTTAACATTATTCCCATTCGGAGTTTTAACTTCAGTAAGTCCAATATTATAAAGTTTATCATCAACATAAAAAACATTATGTTTTTTTAGTTTTGGGTTATTATACTTTTTTGTAACCGTTATGTCAAAAGAACTATCTGGGGCTTTAATTGATAGATTATGAAAATAAAGTGCTGTCATATGAGAATAAATTATTTTTGGGGTACTTACACTAAATACATAATATATATCTTCGATCTTGTTAGAATCTATATAAATACCCTTAGCTACTTTTTCTATCAGATTTTTTTTAGTCATCAGAGATAGATAATTCCTACTTATATCAAGATTTTCAAGTTCTTTTGTTGTAATATATCCATTATTTATTTCCATAAGTTTTTGAATAATTTCTATATTACTTTCATTTATAAATTCTTCTTTTGTCATGAAATTCATAATTCCACCTCTTTGTTCATTCATACGGATATTTTATCATTTATCCGTATCATTGTCAATTGGTTTTGCTATCTTCAAGTATTACTTCATCATCTTTTGTTTTAAAACATATATCTTTAAATTTACAATAAGTACATGATATATTTTTACCACCAAGTACCTTGGGATTAATATTAAAATTACCTTCCACAATATTCTTTATTACATCATCTATAATCTCATTTACTTTAATTATTAAATTATCCATCTCTTCATTAGATAACACTTTACTAGTACTATAAAAAGAACCATCTTTCTTAAATCTTAAACCTTTTATCATCTTACTATCTTTATAATTACTATCAAGAAGACTCATTATAGTTTCATTACTGTTGGTATAACCAGATAGTCTTAAATTATCTTTCTTTAAAGTTTCTAAAGACTTAAGCTTATCTCTATTTAAAACATTATTAAGTACTCTTTCTATATAGAAACCTGCAATAATAGAGTCTTTAAATCTATCACTTGTTTTAAGTAAATATAAATATATCGGAAGTTGCATATTAAGACCATATTCTAAAGTATCTAATTTTACATTCTTATCTCCAGTTTTATAATCCACTACTGCTATTACTTCTTTATCATTGTATTTAGTACTCATTACCTTATCTATAAAGCCTTTAAAGTTCACTTTTACTCCATCATACTCTTTTTCCACATTAAGCTCTGTTTCAAACAAATAATCATTTAAGCTACTTGTTTTTCTTTGCTCTTTTAAATACTTAAGTAAAAAGTCCATTTCTTTAGCAAGAACATGAATATAAAATAGTTCTCTTTCTTTAAATTCAAAATCTAATTCTTTAATAAATAAACTTATCTCTTTTTCAATATCTATTTCTTTGTTTATACCAATCTC
>CADBRL010000058.1 GCA_902797105.1 uncultured Erysipelotrichaceae bacterium | reverse complement strand
TTGTAGTTATGATGAAACTAAAGCTGTAGCAACAATAAAAACAAATAGTAATATCAAAAAATGTATAATTGACAAAAATGATGACGCCAACAATAGTTATCAATTTACTGAGTCTGCTGGTGGAGTAGACAATTCTTACTGTAAAATCTATTGTAAAGAAGATTATGCAGAAATTAAATTAAATCCAATAGTACAAAATGTAAAATGTGGTGGATACTTCAAACTAACAAGTAAAATAAATGGTACAAAAACTTGTTATACAGGTGGAAATACAACAGACAAAAGTATTAATAAAGCACAATATTTAAAAGATATAATTCAAGCTCAAAAGGATATGATTGAGCATTATAATAAATATTTAAGTTATAAATATGCTGCTGAACGAGTTTATTCTGTAAAAGAAAGTTGTGGTGGTGGATGTTGTTCGTCAAGAACGGTTTATAGTTATTATACTAGAGGTGGAACAAGTGGAGATTTATATGATGGTATAAAAATTAGTAGTATAGATTATAACACTGGAGAAGTAATTACAACATCATATAAAGAATACATTGCAAATGACAGCGACACTAGTTCAGGAGGCTGTGAATGCGACACATGTAAAGATCCAAAAGCAAGTTGCTGTGGTTGTAGCAATACTTGTAAAAGTGGTATAAGAAAAGACTTATTGGAAAGATTAAATAATAATGCTGATAATGAATTGGACTTAGTAGATGAAGCATATGAGAAATATCAAAAAATTCTAACAGATTACAATGCCTGTACAACTGCTTGGACAAATGAATTTGCATTTGCACAAAAACTAAAATATTACTATGATGAAAGAAGAGATAGTAGTAGTACTAGTTATTCTCCATATTATGATTTAATAAAGAGTAAAGAGGAATTACAATATTTAGAAAAATATGGTCTAGAAAAAGTTAGTATAAAAATTACAATTTGTACCGGAGCCACTGATGATGAGTACAATTGTATAAATGCCAGAGAAGCAAAAAAATTTGATTTACCAATTGATAAAAATAGAATTAGTGATTACAACTATAATTCTTCATATGGTGATATTTTTTCACAAAAAAACTTCTCAATATGTAATTCAACAGACGGATGCAAACCAGATGCACAATATGTATCTCAAGCATTATTTGTTAAAAAAGAAGTAACAAAAGAACAAAACTATATTACACCAACTTCTTTCTATCAAATAGCAGCAAATGGTAAAGTAGTAGCTTACTATAATTATTCAATCGATAAGGTTCAACTTGAACCATTAGTTAATAAATTACCAATATCAACAAGTTCAGTTGGTGGAGGAACTTTCAAACTTATCATAGAAAACCTTGGTGAATTCTATGGTGAAAAGAATGCTTATGGAAGACTTATAGATTATGGAAAATCTAATGAACATCGAAGTGTAGCAAATGCAGTCGGAGTAAGTGGATTTGATGGCAACTATGTATGTCACTATGAAAATCAATGTAGACCTAAAGATTGTCCAAACTGTGACTTCGTTTGTGAAGGTGAAAATTGTAATTGGGTCGATTGTCCAAATTGTGACTTTGTATGTGTAAATTGTATATTTAATTTAGATGATTTAAACATTACAGTTAAAACCATTACTACAACAGATGTTGATGCAGCAAAGAGAACACCGGGATTTAACTGGATTACACCAGATCAATTAAATGATTATACATGGATTTCATCAACTACAAGAGAAGCTTTACAATTAGTAAGTAAAAAGGCATCAACCACAATAAGTGAAATTGAAAGTGTTAATGAAATGATTTACGATGATAAAACAACAGATGGTTCAAGATTAGGATTTAGTATAAGGCTTACACCAGCTATAATTAAAAAAATTACAAAATATAATCAAGATAATTTAAACTCTGGTGGATATCTAAACAATTCATTAAAATGTTATGATGCTACAATTAATGGCGAAACTTATAAAAATATGTATTGCTATAGTGAATTAATTGATGATTTAGTTGAATATGCAACATCAAATAAAGATGTAAGCATTAAGGTATTACCAAGTAGAATTAATGATGAAGCAAGACGTGCTAGTGAATCAGGCAATAGCGGATACTGGACATTATGGTCAAATTATAGCATAGATAAAACAAGTGAATCCGTAATAGGCGGACCAGCTTGGAAATAGGGGTGACTAAATGAAGAATGCATTTTGGGCATACTGGTTGATACTATTAGGTATAGTAATCGTAGTAATAATGCTACTTGTTCAAAATTTAACAACAAGTAGCACTCAAGATTACTATCTTATAAAAGAAATAACAGAAGCATCAATGATAGATGCAGTAGATTATTCTTATTATAGGACCTATGGTGAAATTAGAATAAATAAAGAAAAGTTTTATGAAAGTTTTTTACGACGTTTTTCTGAGAATGCCGCATTAAACACAACATATACAGTTAGTTTTTATGGTGTATATGAAGCCCCACCAAAAGCTAGTGTAGAAATTAAAAGTAAATCTAATACTTTCAATGTTGTCGGAGACTCAACAACATTTGATATGGTAGAAAGAATAGATAGCATAATTGAAGGTAACACACTTGACAATTAAAATAAGGAGGAATAAAAATGGGTGGTAGAAAAAATGTATTTGCAAAGTTTTTAACAAACAAAACAACAGTAACATTAGTTGGTATTATTCTAGGACTAGGAGTTTTAGTGGGATTTTATATATATCGTGTTAATAGCCAAGTAAATCCCACCCGTATTCCTGTTGCTAAAAGAGATATAAGTGCCACAGAAGAAATAACTAAAGATGACATTGAATATATAAAGGTAAGTCAAACATTTTTAAGAAAAAGAGATGTTTATAAAACTGTAAATGGACTTATAGGAAAATATGTGTCAACTGGAACATCAATTCCTAAAGGTGGAATGTTTTATACATCACAAGTTGTTGAAAAAAAAGAATTACCAAATGCAATATTTGATGAAATACCAGAAGGATATACAATTTATCAATTAAGAGTAGATAACACAACAACATATGCCAACTCAATATATCCAGGTGACAAAATAGATTTATGGTTAAAGACAACTGAAAATGGTATTTTAGTATTTGGAGAGTTTATTTCAAACATTGAAGTTTTAGCAGTACGTGATAGTGCTGGACAAAATGTTTTTGATGTAACAAGTGGAAGAACTCCAGCATGGTTACTATTTGCAGTTAAAACTGATATGTATCGTTATTTAAAATTAACTGAAAATATATCAGGAATGAGTTTAGTACCTGTTCCAAAAAATAATTTAGTAAATCCAGATGTGGGTTCAACTGAATATTCAAGTCAAGAATTAATTGATTTATTAGACAGAGAATCAATGAGAATGGGGGCCTAGTATGAATAATATTTTATCTAAAATTAAAAATTTATTTCTTAACAAAAATACTGTAACAATTCTAGGCGTAATTGCAGGAGTCATAGGTTTATGGTTTGCCTATACAATAACATTAGATAAGGCCGTAAAACCTCAAAAAGTACCTGTAGCAGCTAAAGACTTAAGTGCAGGAACCATCATAACATCTGAAGATATTGATTATGTAGAAATTAACACAGATGCCTTAAAAAAGGCAAGTGTAGTAACAAGTTCTGCATTATTAATAGGTAATTATGTAACAAATAATACTTCAATAGTAAAGGGTTCAATGTTTTACAAAAATCAAGTTGTAACCAAAGATAAATTAATTGAAAGAGATTTAGAAACTATACCAGATGGTTACAAATTATATTGGTTAGCAGTAGATAATACTACAACTTATGCTAACTCAATATATCCAGGAGATAAAATAGATTTATGGCTTAAAACAAGCTATGATGGAAAACACGTTTATGAAGAATTCATAAAAAACATTGAAGTTTTAAGTGTTAAAGATTCAAAAGGTCAAAACGTTTTTGATGTAACAAGCGGAAGAACACCAGCAGTACTAGTATTTGCAGTACCAGACGAAATGTTTGCGTACCTTAGTAAAATTGGATATTTAAGTGGAATGCAACTATTTCCTGTTCCAATTAACAAAAAGAATTCAGATAAAGATGCAAAAACAGAAATAACAAATGATGAACTAGTTAAACTTATAGATAGTTTAGCAAGAAGTGTAACAACTGATACAAATACACAAACAGAAGAAAATAACAATACAAATAACGAATAAAAAAAGAGGTGTTTCTAGTGAATGATGCTGTATTTTCACAAATAGATTTTGGACCTTTAAAAGAGTTTTTAGAGGAAGATAACATAACTGACGTATCATATTCAAATGGTGGTCAAGTTTGGCTAAAAACTCTTGATAAAGGTGTATATAGGGTTGAAAGACCAGAAATAAATAATGCTTTAATGGAAAAGCTAGCTTTTCAATGTTCAAATGTAATGGGTAAAACATTTAATATGGCCCATCCATTTTTGGATGCTGAATCTGCAGAACTTCGTCTTAACTTTGTTCATGAATCAATTGCAACAAATGGTATTTGTTGTGTTATAAGAAAGACGCCGGCCAAAATCCGTCTGAACAAAGATAAACTTATTAATGAAAAATATGTAACTGAAGATTTACATGACTTTTTAATGACTTGTGTTGAAGGTCATTGCAACATCATCGTAAGTGGAGAAACTGGTTCAGGTAAAACAGAACTTGTTAAATATTTAGCTTCACACACAAAAGAAAATGAAAAAATAATAACTATTGAAGATACTCTAGAACTTCACTTAGATAAAATATTTCCCCATCGTGATATTGTTGCAATGAAAACAAATAATATTGCATCTTATTCAGATGTACTAGTAACATGTATGCGACAAAACCCAAGATGGATTTTACTATCCGAAGTTCGTTCAGCAGAAGCAGTTACTGCAGTACGTAACTCAATATCATCTGGACATAACATTATATCAACAATTCACTCAGATAGAGCTTTAAATATACCAATGCGTCTATATAGTTTGCTAGAAAGTAGCCAAGATATAGACCAATTCTTAAAATCAATTCATAGATATGTTCAAATTGGTGTTCATGTTAAAGGTTACATGAGTAAAGAATTAGGTAGATTTCAACGTGAAATAATTGAAGTTGTAGAATTTTATGTTGACGAAAATAATGAAGCAAAATCAAATATAATTTTCAAAAAAAGCTTGGATGGCAAATTTAGTTTTAATAATCCAAGTAAATATCTAATAGATTATTTAGGTGTTCAAGGAGTAACATTAAAACCAGATTATTTTGTTAAATCAAATGAAACAAACAAACAAGAAGAAATAGAAAGTTTATAAAATAGAAAGGAGCATAAATATGCATTATTTACCAGAGTTATTTATTCTTTTAGCTATAGCGGCGATTGTTCTAATAGCTAGACGTAATCCCGGAGAGAATGTTTATAAGTTTGTGTCAAAAAAAGCAACTGACGCTTATGATAAATATGCTCCATATTCTTTTAAGATGGTCAGAGAAAAAGCTATAGAACTTGGTCAAGAATTTACTCCAAGACAATATTTAACCCAAGTAATAGTTTTAGGTGGTATAGCTGCTTTAGTAGGATATTTCTACTTTTACAACATTATAATTGCTGCAATTTATGCAATTATAGCTATAGCATTTATTCCATATCTTGCATATTTAAGGCTTCAAAGAGTATATAGTGAATACATATTTGAACAAATTCAAACATACACAACTAACGTTATAATGGAATTTAACACAACTCAAAGTTTTGTTAAAGCTTTAGAAGGAGTTAGAGATTCAGGTATTCTTGAAGAACCTATTGTAACTGATGTAGCCAAAATGATAGATATGTCATATCAAAATGGAACAATTGATGAATCTATAAAATATTTTAATACTAAATACCCATATTATATGGTAAAAAACATGCATCAATTATTCTTACAAATTACAAAAGAAGGAGCTAGAGATTCAGGACAAGCCTTAGAAAATATGTCACTTGATATTGATGCCTTAGTTGAAGGCGTATATCGTGACCAAATGGATAGAAATAACTTCCATGGCAGATTCCTAAGATTTGGTTTAATTCTTTACTTATTAGTTATAGTACTTAGATTTATGCTTGGAGAAGATAACTATATTAAACTATTAGACATATGGTATGTACAAATAATACTTCATGGTATAGTAATAATAAATGCTTTCTTTATGTTAAGTGGAGAAAAGTATTATAATGAAGATGTGGGGGGAGAATAATGCAAATAGAAGTTATAATTGTAGCTATAATTGTATTTGGAATTATGACTATAACAGGTCAAATTAGTATTAATCAACTCATTAGTGATAATCAAATGCTTTTCATGAAGCTTAAAGAAAAAGACTGGGATTTTTATGTAAGGGCAAGATATGGAAATAATATAAATCCTGATATATTATTTAATAAAAGAATAAAAAATGCTTTAATTACAATGGCTTTAGCACTAGCATTTCTAATAAAAGATTTAAATGCTGTAAAAGTTCTATTAATTTTTGTACTCGGAGTGTTTGTATTTAAAATGTCATACAACGATATAAAAAAGTATTATCAAAGACATATGGCAGAAATAGACTCAATGTTACCACATTATTTAAAAAACTTAGAAATATTAATTCAACACTATACAGTACCAGTTGCAATAGGAAAATCAATGGAAGAAGCTCCAGAAATATTTAAAGATGGGTTACAAGAAATGATAGACTCAATAAATTCTGGCGATGATACAATTGAACCATACATGGCATTTGCTAGAAAATATCCTGTTCGTGACTCAATGCGTATGATGCGTCTATTGTATCGTTTAAGTTTAGGTCGTCAAGAAAGAAAACAAGAACAAATTTTAACATTCTCGAGGTCAATTTCTTCACTTCAACAAAAAGCTCGTGAAACAAGATACAAAAATAGACTTGAAAAGATGGAAGGAAAAACCATGAGCATGTTAATAACAACTGGAGTAGGACTAATGATTTTACTTATACTAGCAGTTATACAACTTATGGACATTTAATTTACAAAAAATATTAAATATAATTGATATTTTCTTAAAATTCAGTTATAATAAAAATATACTAAAAGGAGGATAACAAATGAAAGAAGCTACTGGAGAATTAAATATGACTGTAGTTACTGTAGTTGCAATTGCAGCTGTTGGTGCTTTCTTCTATGGATTTATATGGCCAGGTATTAAAACAGGACTTATGAAAAATACATGTAATAATATATGTCCTGCAGGTGTAAATAATGCTGAAGCAACGGCATCAAAAAATCAAGATGGTACATATACTTGCACATGTGCTGACGAAAATAAAACTACATTTACAATTGATAAAAATGGTAATACTGTTGAAAGTTAATTTTTAAGAAGGTGAAATATGAAAGAGGCTACAGGAGAATTAAATATGACGATAATAGTTTCTATATCGATCGGTATCTTGGCAGCCTTTTTTTTCGGCTTCCTATGGCCGATAATAAATAACAATTTTCATCGTACTAGTCAATGCAAGGATGCATTATGTGATTGTAGTCAAAATGTTCGAGATAGTATTGAGGGAGAAACAGGTAAAAAAAATATGTGCAGTTGCCAAATGAGGGATACAACTAACACTAATTATTATGGCACAGAAGTGTTTTATTGTCCATTTAAAGGATAGGAGGTATTTATGAAAGAATCGATGAGTGTAACATATATATTTCAAATAGTAATATTATTTATACTTTTGTTTACAGCTATTATGGCTCTTACGATAAATAACTCCAATGCTTTTGGGATAAAAGATCAAATAGTCAACATTTTAGAAGCTAATGGTGGAAACTACTTAGAAAATGGAAATTTAAGTGAGGAAATAGTTGATTTGATTGATAGTACATCATATCGTACAACAGGAAAATGTGATGAAGACTATCAAGGTTTTGATAGAACCGGAGCAGCTGTTTCATCTAATCAAGATGCATCAATATGTATTAGAGAAATTAATGCCACAAGTGGACTAGATGACTATCTTGAAGGTATAATTGGTAAAGGAAATATTGCAACCGGAGATTTTATGCCAGGAAAATATTATCAAATAGTAGTATTTTTTCAATTAGATTTACCAGTAGTTAAGCAGGTATATAATTTTCCAGCAAAAGCAGAAACAAAAGTAATATATCAAAAATAGGGTGATTATTAATGAAAGCAATAAGTGAATCAACATGGACATTTCAAATGATTATATTTTTTATTCTTATTTTTGCTTGCTTTTTAACATTAGTATTAAGCTATAACAAAGCTTATACCATTAAAAATAGAATGTTAAATATAATCGAAAAGTATGAAGGTATAACACCAACATCTGCAGAAATAATCAATGATTTTATTTCAAATAAAGGATATACTAACAAAGGAAAATGTCCAGAAAGTTGGATGGGTGCTATAAATCTACAAGGAGATTTTGAAATAGCTAAAGATAATAATGATTATTATTATTGTTTTAAAGAAGATAGTAGAAACAAACAAGTATATTATGATATAGAAGTTTTCTATAAATTTAATTTACCTGTTATAGGTAATATAGCAAACTATAAAATAGATGGAACAACAAAGACCTTCATAGGGTCTATAGAACGTATTAAGGAGTAATAACATGAATGTAATTGTATCAAACAAATATCAATCATTATTAGCAAGTTTAAATATTGATGTAATTAAAAGTATAAATGGAGAATTTTCTGTTGAAGAATTAATTGATCAATTTCAAAGTTTTTATTTTAACAAAATGATTATAGACATAACTGCCATAAAAGGTTATGAAGATATAAAAGTTATGCAAAATTTATCATTAAATTTTGATATGTCTAAAGTTATTTTATTATTAGATGACTCTGAAAAAGTTAATTCACCAGTTTATATATCTCAACTAATTTCCATGGGAATATATAATTTTGCTAGTGATATAAACACTATTAGATATTTAATAGATAATCCCAATCAATATAAAGATGTAGCCAACTATCACAATCTTAACGGCTTTAAAAAACCAACATTAAATGATAATTCTGTTGATAACACACGTGGTAAAATAGGTCAAAAAATTATAGGATTTAAAAATGTAACTGAACATGCCGGAGCAACAACCCTAATTTATTTATTAAAACAACATTTGGAAAAAGCCTATAATGTCAAGGCAGTAGAAATTGATAAAAATGATTTTATATATTTTAACGATAATACTTTAGAAAGTGTATCAAGTTTAGGATTTAATGATTTTTTAAGCAATAACACATCATATGATGTCATTTTAGTTGATTTAAATGATGGAAATGTTTTAGAATATTGTCATGATGTAATATATTTAATTGAACCAGGACTTATTAAACTAAATAAACTAATAAGAGAAGATAATACTATATTTACAAAGTTAACAGATAAAAAAATAGTACTAAACAGAAGTGTACTAGATGCCAAAGATGTATCTGATTTTGAAAAAGAAAGTGGAAGTAAAGTATTCTTCAATATGCCATACTTAGATGATAAACTAGATGACCAAATGATAGTAAATGCATTTTTAACTGCTTTAGGTTTTAGTAGAATTGAAGAAAACTCTGGTTCGGGGATATTTAGTATATTTAAATAATTAAGGAGGTAGGTTATGAATTTTTGTTATAAAACAGCAAACATTTGGCAATTAGTTGGACAAGCACTCTTTATTTTAAAAATATTAATTCCAATTGCCATAATTGTTCTGGGAATGATTGATTTTGGTAAAGCTGTAATATCAAGTGATGATAAAGCAGTTAAAAATTCTAGTATGAAATTATTAAAAAGAATAGTAACTGGTGTATGCATTTTCTTTATTCCTTTAATAATAAAAATAGTATTTTCAATGGTGTCTTTAATAAGTGATGAAATGCGTAAAGACTATAATAACTGTATTGACTGCTTAACAGACCCATATAACAAATGTGATACGTCATATAACGGAAATATATTCAAGAAATAATTGACTTTACCGTTAAATTAAGGTAAAATAATTATATACAAAGGGAGGAGTGTTATTAATGACTTTTTGTACTCAAGCACAACCAATTTTCTATACAGTTGGTTTATTCCTATTAGTTTTTAAAATTGTTATTCCAATTTTATTAATTATCTTCGGAATGGTAGACTTAGGAAAAGCTGTAATATCAAGTGATGATAAGGCTGTATCAAAAGCTGCTAAATCATTACTAAACAGAGTTATTGCTGGTGTATGTATCTTCTTTATCCCAACTATTGTAGGCATTGTATTCTCAATGGTAGGTGACTTCGGAGAAGTAAAAGGACAATATGATGTTTGTGCAGGATGTATATCAAATCCTACAAATTCATCAAAGTGCCATCAATAATTAATTAATAAGTAATATAAAAGGATAGTGAATGCTATCCTTTTTGTTTGCTTAAAGAACAAAAAAAGATAAAGCCTATGCAGCTCTATCTTCAGATATTCCAGTATATTTGTAACCATCCAATTTATTTTCTTTACTCCAAACATATTCAGGAAGTCTATGCATCCATTTATATTCTACATCTGGATCGCTTATACTATAATTTTTATATTTCCATTGATTACTTTCATAATCTCTAACGCAAGTACTTGTTCTAGTATAACTAACATTAAATTTTAATGGTACAAAATATACAGAATAATTTTTACTTATTTCATATGGTGTAACACCATTTAAATTCTTATAATTAACAGTAATTTCAGTAGCCCAATTCTTTTCATATTTATTATAATATGCTCCAGAAACTGTAAAGCTAAAGTTATTTTTATTTAATGATGAAGCTCTAAATGCGTATGGATTAGTAATTCTAACATCATTTTTACCATCATTACCAGTCATATATAATGCACCACGTTCATTAATATAAGCTTGATAATCAGCAATTGAACTTCCAAAATATGATTTGCTACTATGAACTATAGCAGCACTATGAACATCATTAGGTAAATCAGTAAATTGGACTTCATATTTATATTCACCAGGTTTATTCCAATTAGCAACATAACCAGTTGAATAATATGTTTTTTCATATTCTTTACAATAATAATATGTTTTTATTTCTTTTTGTTTATTTTCAGCTTCAGCTGCATAAGAGAAACCATCTTTCCAATCGCTCCATTTTACATATTTGTAATATTTAACAGTTGTTGGTGTTGGATTAGGTGTAGGATTTGGTTTTTCATTATTATTATTATTGTTGTTATTGTTGTTATTGTTGTTATTGTTATTGCAATTTGTTTGACAACATCCATTTGAACAACTTATTTTAATTGTAACTTTTGTAGTAACTGTAGTCTTAGTACTTGTACTAGTACTTGAACCATTTCCTTTATTTGCATTGTTTGTGGTATTAGAACTTGAATTATTATTGCTACTGCTATTATTACTTGAATTATTATTTGATGTATTATTGTTTTTATTGTTATCAACTACATCAGTATTAGTCTTAGTATTATCTACAGTACAAGTTCCTTTATTATCACAAGTTGTTTTTTCTATAGTAGTAACTATAAAATCAGATTGTTTACCACAGGTTAAGCTAACCTTTAAAGCATAATTACCATCAGCAGTCTTAGTAGTTTGGATATAACTTGAATTTGTATCACAAGTTTTACCATCGTTAGTAAAATCAATTAATAACTTTTGGTTAATCATTTGTGCAAGTGTTAATTTCTCAGTTGCTCCGACTTTTTCAGGTAATTTTGATTTTGTAAAATATTCAAAAGCTGCAGTTTTCATAGTGTTTATATTATTAATATATTCACTATTACTATCAGCTAAAGTATTTTTGTTACTTGTTGAACTATTGCCAGTTACTTTAACAAATATCCAACCAGCTATAAATACTATAACTGCTAGAATCACAAGTTTAATTGCAAGTGACCCCCAATTCAAACTTAAACGTTTATTTCCATCTTCGTACATATAACGTACCCCCTTCACTTTGGAAAATTACTTTTTCCTTTAAGTGCCATTATTCTACCACAAAATATTTATTTTGTCAAATTTTATGTGCAAAAAATGAGTTTTTTTACGTCTTTTATGTAAAAAAATATCTTAATTCATTTTAAAAAGTGATATATTAAAATAATTTTAAAATATTACTTGACTACAAATATATGTTTGTGATATATTATTTTTGCATGAAAATTATCTTTTTGTGTCAAAATATGAAAAAGAGGTGTTTACTTATGAGTAATGATAAAATAATAATAAAAGGAGCCAGAGAAAACAACTTAAAAAATGTTGATTTAGAAATACCTAAAAATAAGTTAGTTGTTATGACCGGAGTATCTGGTTCAGGAAAAAGCAGTTTAGCTTTTGATACAATATATGCGGAAGGTCAAAGAAGATATGTAGAAAGTTTATCTGCTTATGCCCGTCAATTTATTGGTGTAAATGAAAAACCGGATGTAGACTCTATTGAAGGATTATCACCATCAATATCAATTGACCAAAAATCTACGAATAAAAATCCGCGTTCAACAGTAGGTACTATAACTGAAATCTACGATTATTTGCGTCTTTTATTTGCTAGAATTGGTAGACCTTATTGTCCAACTCATCATACACCAATAAAAAGTCAAAGTATTGAAGAAATGACTAATAAAGTAATGGAATACAAAGGAAAAACAGTTACTATATTAGCTCCTGTAGTCCATGGCGAAAAAGGAACACATAAAGATTTATTTGATGAACTTCGTAAAGAAGGTTTTACACGTGTTCGCGTAAATGGCAAAAACATGAGCTTAAATGAAGAAATAACTCTAGAAAAAAATATTAAAGACAATATAGATATTATAATAGATAAAATTACTGTAGATGATGAGGAATATAGTAGAATATTTGAAGCAGTAGAAACAAGCACCAAGAAAGCTGATGGTAAAGTAGTATTACTAGTTGATGATGAAGAAATATTCATGAGTGAAAAATATGCTTGTGAAATATGTAATTATTCAATACCAGAACTAGAACCGAGATTATTTTCATTTAATGCCCCATACGGAGCTTGTGAAGAATGTAAAGGCTTAGGTACAAAGCTTCATATAAGTAAAGACTTGTTAATACCAGACCCTAATAAATCTCTAGTGGAAGGTGCTATATCTGCCTTAAGTATGGACTCAAATATGTACTTTACGCAAATAGAAACAGTATGTAAAAGATATGATATCAATATGTTTGCACCTGTAAAAGACATTCCTGAAGAAAAATTAAATTATATACTATATGGTACAAATGAAATACTTGATTTTAAATATGTATCAAAAAATGGTAGTACCAGAAACACCAAAGGTACCTATGAAGGTGTAATTCCAACACTAGAAAGAAGATATGTAGAAACAAAAAGTGGATGGATCAGAGAATGGCTTCAAGGATATATGATTGAAACAGAATGTCCAGTTTGTAAAGGAAAAAGATTACAAAAATCAGTATTATCTATATACATTAATGATAAAAATATTTTTGATATGTGTGATATGTCTATAAGTGATTTACTTGATTTTGTTAAAAAGTTAAAACTAAATAACGAAGAAAAAGAAATAAGTAACCTTATATTAAAGGAAATAATTTCTAGACTAGAGTTTTTAAATAACGTTGGTTTATCATATTTAACTTTAACAAGAAGTGCAGGAACCTTATCAGGTGGAGAAGCGCAAAGAATAAGACTTGCCACCCAAATTGGTTCAAAGTTATCAGGTGTTTTATACGTTCTTGATGAACCTAGTATAGGACTTCACCAAAAAGATAACGAAAGATTAATTAATTCATTAAAAGAAATGCGTGATTTAGGTAACTCATTAATTGTTGTTGAGCATGATACAGATACAATGTTAGCATCAGATTTTCTAGTAGATGTAGGTCCTGGCGCAGGTGAATATGGTGGACAAATTATGGCAGCAGGAACACCTGAAGAAGTTATGAAAAATCCAAATAGTTTAACAGGAAAATACCTAAGCGGAGAGTTAAAAATAGAAGTACCAGAAAAGCGAAGAAAAGGAAATGGTCTAAAAATCAGCATTAAAGGTGCTAAAGAAAACAACTTAAAGAATGTTAATGTAGATATTCCTCTTAATAAATTAGTTGTTGTAACTGGTGTATCTGGTTCGGGTAAATCTTCACTTATCAATGAGGTATTATATAAAAAACTAGCATCAGAAATTTATAGAAGCAAAGTAGTTCCTGGTGCATGTAAAGAAATAACTGGTCTTGAAAATATTGATAAAGTAATTCAAATAACTCAAGATGCTATAGGTAGAACACCAAGAAGTAATCCAGCAACATATGTCGGAGTATTTGATGATATCAGAGATTTATTTGCGCAAACAAAAGAAGCCAAAATGCGTGGATATGACAAAGGACGTTTCTCATTTAATGTTAAAGGTGGAAGATGTGAAAATTGTTGGGGAGATGGTGTTAAGAAAATTGAAATGCATTTCCTAGCAGATGTGTACGTTCCATGTGATGTATGTAAAGGTAAAAGATATAACAGAGAAACACTTGAAATAAAATATAAAGGCAAAAACATAAGTGAAGTTTTAGATATGAGAGTAAGTGAAGCTCTAGAATTCTTTGAAAATGTTCCAAAAATTTACAATAAATTAAAAGTAATGATGGATGTTGGACTTTCTTATATTAAATTAGGTCAATCCGCACCAACATTATCAGGTGGTGAAGCAGGTCGTGTAAAACTTGCCAAAGAACTTCAAAAGAAAGCCACAGGAAAATCAGTATTTATCCTTGATGAACCAACAACAGGACTTCATTCTGATGATATCAAAAAACTATTAGTTATCCTAAATAGAATTGTGGATAATGGTGATACTGTAATAGTAATAGAACACAACCTAGATGTTATAAAAGTAGCAGACCATATCATAGATTTAGGTCCAGATGGTGGTAAATATGGTGGAAAAATCGTTGCTACAGGAACACCAGAACAAGTTGCAAAATGTAAGGGTTCATATACCGGTGAATTTTTAGCCAAAATACTAAAAAAATAATCAAATTTAAATAGACATTATTTTAAGAATAACGTCTATTTATTTTATATTTAGAATTTTTTGACTTATCCATAATCTTATGTTAAAATACAAATAAGTTGGAGGAAATCTTTATGGATATATTAGAAAGATT
>CADBRL010000057.1 GCA_902797105.1 uncultured Erysipelotrichaceae bacterium | reverse complement strand
CATTGCGTGAACTCGGAGTTTTCGAAGGAATGCCTGAATCTGCTCAACTTAGTTTATTCTAATAAATAAAAACAAACTAATCTTTAATGATTGGCTTGTTTTTTGTTTCAAATTCATAAGTATTTGTATCATTTATTAAATCATATAATAAACTAGCTTTAAGTTCATAATCATAAATTTTTGTTTGTTTAAAATAACTTTTGATATTAAATTTTTGTAAATGTTTTTTTCCTAATGCATCAAAACCTAAAATTCTTAAATAATCTTGTTTATCCTTATTATCTTGTTTTTTTAAACCTATAAGGATATGTATGAACATTCTATTTAATTTATTATAAGTATATCTTTTAGTTTTAATTTTTTCTATAAATTCATCTAAAGTATTAGCATTAATGATATTTTTCTTAAGTCTATATTCTATTCCTTCATCTACATCTAAATATGTATTAAGATTTTCATCAGTAATTATTTTATATTTCAAAAGTTTAAAATACATGTCTTTATTTATTCTAATTAAATCATCTATTACATAACTAGGTAGATACTTGTTTATATCTTCATTTGATTTTAATTTATTTCTAATATTTGATGCACTTATTATTTCATCATTACTTTCCAAATCATGATATGCACTAGTTCTTTTGATACATTCGGCTTCAATATTATATTTATTTTTTATAATTGATTTTATATATGATATTCCTAGTAAGTCATTTGGTTTATAGTCAAAATCTATGTTTGTAGCTTTAGCAAGTGCAGTAGGATAATTAATACCTTCTTTTAGGTATTTTTTTACTAAAATATCAAATTCTGGTTCAAGTTGTTTTTGGGCTAACTTTTTAAGTAAATCTATATTATTACTTTCGCTGCCAAAAATAATTTTCGTAACATGTATTCTATTAAGTAATTTAATACTTTCATCCGCAAAGGTATCTGCTGATTGTGTCCCATAAACAAGTGGAAGTTCTATTACTATATTTACTTTATTATTTAAAACTATATTAGTTTTATTTTCTTTAGAAAGTAGTGATATTTCCCCACGTTCTAGAAAATAACCATTTATTACAAGAATTATAATTGAGTTTGGATATTTTTCTTTAATTTTTTCTATATGATATATATGACCATTATGAAAAGGATTATATTCTGCTATTATTCCTATTATTTCTACGAATTCATTATTTAACTTTTTCAAATTATTTTCACTTCCAAACATGACGTCATTTATTTTTTCAGAGCCATTTCGACGTTTTTCTACAACTATCATATCAAGATTAAGCAAACATTTCAATATTAAGTTACACATCTTTGAATGCACATATTATTAAATTATATATTATTTTAATGACTTTTATATAAAAATTTGATAAAATAATTATGTGATGTCTATGAAAGTATTTATAATGGGACCTACGGGTGTTGGTAAAACAAAATTAAGTATAGCTTTAGCTAAATATTTAAATGCAGATGTTATAAATTGTGATGCAGTGCAAATTTATAAAGGGCTTGATATTGGAAGTGCTAAAGTAACTGACGAAGAAAAAGAAAATATAACTCATTTCCTTTTTGATATAAAAAATCCAGATGAAGAATATAGTGTAAAAGATTATCAAAAAGATTTAAGAGAGTTATTTACAAAATATAGTGATAGAAACTTAATTATTGTTGGAGGAACTGGGCTTTATGCAACTGCTGCCGCATATGATTACAGATTTTACGATGATGAAGAAGATACTGATTATAGCACATATTCAACAGCTAAATTGTATGATTTAGCATTAAAAAAAGATAAAAATTGTAATATTGATAAAAATAATCGAGTAAGATTAGAAAGATTTTTAAAAAGAAAGAATGAAGAAATTGTAGAGCCAGTTTTACTTTATAAGGATAGTATATTTATTGGGCTTACAACTGATAGAGATAAATTATATGAAATAATTAATAATAGAGTAGATAAAATGCTTAAAAATGGTTTAATAGATGAAGTAAAAACTTTATATCAAAAATATCCAGATAGTATGATACTTAAAAGAGCAATTGGTTACAAGGAAATAATTAATTATTTAAATGGTAATGTATCATTAGAGGAAGCTATAAATTTAATAAAAAAGAATAGTAGACATTATGCTAAAAGACAGTATACATGGTTTAATAATAAAATGGATATTAAATGGTTTGATGTAAATTTTGAGGATTTTAATAAAACAATAGATGCAGTAAAGGAGTATATTGATAAAAATGAATAAAAAGAAAAGTATATTAATTATTTGGATAAGTTTATTTGTATTATTTACAAGCTTAGTATTTTATATAATTGGTTGTAACTCGAACTATTTAATAAAAAATACTTTTAAATGCATATCACTAGTTATATTAATTATAAGCATAATTAGTCTTATATTAGGTATAATTTATTTATTAAAAAATAAGAGAAGACAAAGTTTTGCTAAAGCAAAAATGATAATAATATCAATTTTAATATCTCTATATATATTAGGTTGTTCTTCATTTTTATTTATCTTATATGGGCCATTTACGGGTTTTAAGGATTGGCTTGTTACCACAGCTATGGCAACAATGAATCATAAGTATTATTGCAAGTGGTTTTATAGTGAAGAAGAAATAAATAATGTATTAGGGAGTAATTATATAGATGATGGAGGAAGAGAAACAGATCCAACACTTGTAAATCATGAAGAAATTACTAGTTATAAAAATGAATATGAAAAGCAAATACTTAAAAGAAACAAAGATGATTTATATAAAATAATAAAGTTTGAAGTAAATGGTTGTGATGCTTATCTTGGTGTTGTTTATGATCCAAGTAAAATAAGTGTTGGATATACTAAATGGTTAGGTAGAAGTGGACAATATATTTACGACATGGCAAAAGAACAAAATTCAGTTTTAACTATTAATGGCGGTGGCTTTCAAGATCCAAATTATAATAGTAATGGAGCAAATCCTGTTGGTCTTACAATATCCAATGGCAAAATTATAACTGATTATTCTATGGGTGGAGCTTCCGGAGTAGTAGGTTTTAATAGTGATAATACTTTAGTTCTTTTCCAAAATGTAAGTGGAGAAAAAGCTTTAGAAATGGGTATCAGAGATGCTGTTTCAATGGGACCATTTTTAATTGTTAATGGAAAAAAGTCATTTACTAAAGGAAATGGTGGTTGGGGATATGCTGCTAGAACTGCTATTGGTCAAAGAAAAGATGGTATTGTATTAATGTTAGTTGTTGATTCTAATGCTACTCGTACTAAAGGAGCTTCTATGAAAGATTTAGTTGATATCATGGATAGATATGGTGCCATTAATGCTGCAAATTTAGATGGTGGAACATCAAGTGTTATGGTAGAAAAGCATGGTACTGGAAAAGATGCAACATTTGATATGTTAAATGATCCAATTGATTCAGCTTTAAGACACAGAACCAGAGGAATACCAACTATATTCAAAGTAGTAGAATAAAAGTAAAAACACCAGATTTTCTGGTGTTTTATTCATCAAATTTAGCATCTACGTAATAAATAGGTCTTCCTTCTTTTTCATATTGTTTTTCAAAATCAGTCATTATATTACTTATATTTCTTTCATCATGATGTAAGTCTAAACTAACTTTATTAAATGTATACCAATATTGTGACAATGTTTCAAGAGAATATGCAAATAATCCTTTATTATCAGTTTTAAGAATAATATGTTTATCTTTTTTAAATATTCTATCATATAACTTTAAATAACTTATATGAGTAAATCTGTTTTTTTCATCAATTCCTTTTGGCCAAGGTTCTGAGAATGTTAAATATATTGTTGATATTTCTTTACCAAATATTTTATCAATATTTCTAGCATCATCATTAATTAATTTTAAATTAGTTAATTTTTCTTTTTGAAGTTTTTCTGTTGCCATAACCATTTGTGATGGATAAAGTTCTAAGCCAATAAAATTAACATTTGGATACTTCTTTGCCATATTAATGATAAATTCACCACGACCCATGCCAAGTTCTAAACTAATTGGGTTTTTATTGCCAAATAAATCATGCCATTTATTCTTATATTTATATGGATCCTTAACAAAGTATTTACTATTTTCAATTATTTTATCTGCGTTTTTAATTTTATTATATTCCATGATTTGTCCTTCTTTCTTTAAAGATTATAGCATGTATAAATCAAAAAGTAAAATGATTTATAACGTATTTTGATGCTAAGAAAAAGATACATTTTATATTGCAAATATATTTATGTTATGTTATATTTTGTTTGTACAGAATTTTTAAAACGCTTTACAGTATCATGAAGCCACACAAAAGTGCCTTAATTATATGATGCTTAGAAAGTGTTTTAATGTTTGTTAAAAGAAAAGATAAAAAAACTGAAAATTATGAATATGAGGATATTACAAATGAAGTGTTAAAAAATACGACACCAGGCCACTTTAAAATTAAAAAATATTTGAATATAAAGAGTACAACTTATCAAATGCAAAGTTTGATACAAAAGATATAATCAATTTAGAAATAGATGTTGCAAGAAAAATACAAAATAAAACAGGTGGAGTTTTTGAATTAATACATAGAGTACAAATTGATGGAGTATCAACTCCTGATGCTAAATACTATAATAAACAAATATTTAATATAGTAAAATATTTTGATATAAAATCACCTAAGAAAAGTGAAAGTTTAAATAGCAAAAACAAAAAATATCCAGACAATTTGACGAAGCTAAAAGACAGGCTAATAACATAATAATTTCATTATTAAGAGATAGTTGTGATTTATCCAATAAGGATGCAATTATGCAAATAGAAAAGTGTTTAAAAAATGAAAGATATAATTGGATAGAATGTGTAATTTTGATTGGTAAAGATGATTTGATAAAAATATACAAAAAAAAGAAGAAGCCTTAACGGAATGCCGTTGTGACCTCTCCTAACAATATAATTGTAGCACAAAAATTATAATGTGTCAAACCAAAGTATAACAAGAATTTGTAACGCAAATTTTGGAATATGAATTATGCATGTTTAAATTTTGTTATACTAGGTATTAATATTACATGTAAAGACATTTCATATACTTTAGTTAAATAGTAAAAAAGAGTGTGACCGCGCTGGAAAGTCAGCACGACCACACTCTGGTAAATCTAATATACAACTTTTAGTGGAATATGCGAGGAAAATATGTTAAAATTATAAACGAGGTGAAATAACATGTTTGTTGATGAACTTAATATAAAATTAATGGCTGGTCCTGGTGGAGATGGGTGTACTTCATTTAGAAGAGAAAAATTTGTTCCTATGGGAGGTCCTGATGGTGGAAATGGTGGTCGTGGTGCTAGCATAATTTTTAAGGTAGATAAAAGCTTAAAGACTTTGGTAGATTTGAGTTATAAAAAAATAATTAAAGCTCCAAAGGGTGAAAATGGAAAAGGCTCTAATAAATACGGAAAAAATGCCGAAGATATCATCATTAATGTTCCTGAAGGAACTACCATTATTAATAAAGCAACTAATGAAATAATGGCTGATTTAATAAATGATGGTGAAGAATTTGTTGTTGCTCATGGTGGTCGTGGTGGAAAAGGAAATAAATCATTTGCAACTCATGATGTGCCAGCTCCTAAATTCAGTGAAAAAGGAGAACCTGGGGAAGAAATAGAAGTTAGACTAGAACTTAAAGTTTTAGCAGATGTTGGTTTAGTAGGTATGCCAAGTGTAGGAAAATCAACACTTTTATCTGTTATAAGTTCATCTAAACCTAAGATTGCTGCCTATCATTTTACAACTCTTAATCCAAATTTAGGTGTTGTAAAACTTAAAAATGGCAAAAGTTTTGTAATGGCTGATTTGCCAGGGCTTATTGAAGGTGCATCGAATGGAGTCGGGCTTGGTACAGAATTTTTAAAACATGCTATGCGCACTAGAATAATAGCTCACGTTGTTGATATGGGAGCATCCGAAGAAAGAAATCCAATCGAAGACTACAAAATAATAAGAAATGAAATTATAAAATATAGTGAAATCTTAAAAAACAAAAAAGAAGTTGTTATAGCAAGTAAAATGGATTTAGAAAATGGAAAAGAAAACTTAGAAAAATTTAAAAAAGCATATCCTGATTTAGAAGTTATTCCAGTAAGTTCTTATGATTTAAGTGGCATAGATGAAATGATGGAAAGACTTATGGAAATACTTGATGAAACACCTAAAGAAGATTTGTATCCAAAAGAACAATTTAAAATATATAAATATGAAGATAATAAACCATATAATATTAAAAGAGATGGTAATATCTGGATAGTTTCTGGTAAGGAAATTGAAACGCTTCTTCTTATGACTAAATTTAATGAAGATGAAGGAGTGCTTAGATTTGCTCGTAAATTTAAAGGCATGGGTATCGAAGATGAACTAGAAAAGTTAGGCGCTAAACCCGGAGATGAAGTCCAAATATTAGATTATATGTTCACTTTCAAAAACTAAAACATCCCCAATTTTCAAATTTAAACTAGTGTTAAGTGGTAATACAATAACACTAGTTTTTTTATCAAAATGTTTATAATTAATATATTTAAGAAAAGGCATATTTCTATATTTAAAGATTATTGAATTCTTATCATCAATTATAAGTATATCTTTATTTTTTGAAAAATTAAAATAAGAATGTTTATTTTTATACAAAATATATTCTAGTGAAGATTTAATTTTATTTACTTTTTTAAACAAAACATTATTTATATAAAGGTTCATATTTAAGTTTATGAACGTTACTTGATAATTTTGCATAAATTTGATATTATTATAGTGGTGATAATATGTATAGTTATATAAAAGGCTTTGTTACTGAAATAGGCACAAATAATATTGTTGTAGAAGCAAGCGGAATAGGTTTTTTAATCTATGTTCCTAATCCATTTTGTTATGAAGAAAATAAAGAATATAAAGTTTATGTATATAATAAGATTGGTGAAGATGAATATAGTTTATATGGTTTTAAAGAAAAGGATGAATATGAGTTATTCTTAAGACTTATTAGTGTTAAAGGTTTAGGCCCAAAACTTGCTCTTCCTATACTTGCAACAGGTTCTATAAGTGGAATAGTTGATGCTATTAATAGAGAAAATATCTTATATTTAACTAAATTTCCAAAGATTGGTGAAAAGCTTGCCCGTCAAATAGTACTCGATTTAAAAGGTAAAATTGATATAGAAGTAACGGAAATAGAAGATGATAGTACTGAAGATTTAATGGACACTTTAAGTGCTCTAGGTTATAAAACAGCTGAAATTAAAAAGGTTATTGGTAATATCGATCATAGTAAGTCTTTGGAAGAACAAGTTAAAGAAGCTTTAAGATTGTTACTTAAGTAGGTGGAAAATGAAGAAAAATGGGTTTACACTAGTAGAATTACTTGGTGCAATTGTTATTATTACTATTATAGCTTTAATGGGAAGTGTAGGCATTGGTGCAGCTAAAAAAGGTATTAATGAATATCTATGGAAAAATAATGTTGAGTTAATCGAGTCTGCTGCTGAAAGTTTTGGTAATGATAAAAAAAGTTATATCAAAAATTTAGATGCAAATATAAATTATTGTACTATAGATAATAAAAAAATTGCTCCGTGTTTAAAAGTAAGTGTTCAAACACTTATAAATAGAAATTATTTAAATACTAAAGAAACTATTGATGAATATAATGGTAAAACAAATTTTAAAGTTATAATAAATAAAACTAAAGATAAGAAAAATAACGAAAGTGATAACTTTACAAGTGGTTATTACGTAAATAATGCTTATGTATATATATATATTGATAAAGATATAGTATATGCAAAATATGGTGGACTATAGTTGTAAACATTTACATAAATTATAGTTATTATATT
>CADBRL010000056.1 GCA_902797105.1 uncultured Erysipelotrichaceae bacterium | reverse complement strand
TAAAAGTTAATGTAAAATTAGACTTATGCCATCTATCACTTAAAATTCCATCACTTGCAGTTATCGTCGGAGCTTTAATAGATGTTGTTTTATCAAGTTTCGCAATATAACTTACAACATCACTACATACACCAAATCCATTACAAGCTTTAGCATAATAAGTTGTGCCATTTGTTTCATCTTTAACACTAATATTACCAACATATTCTGTATCCACATTATTAGCATTTAAACTATAATAATATTTAATTCCACTCGGAGCACTTGAACCTCCAATAGACAAAGTAAATTCTCCTTTATGCCAATTATTACTTGTTATTCCATCACTTGCTGTAAAAGAAGGAGCATTAGGTTTTGCACTATCAATTTTAACTACATAACTACTAATATCACTACACAAACCAGTATTATTACATGCTTTAACATAATATGTTAATCCATTTTGGGTAACTGTAACACTACCACCCGTATTATTTAAATCATTCTCACTTGTTCCATAATAATATACCGCAGGACCCAATCCTTCACCAACATAACTATAGAAACTTAAAACAAATTTACCTTTATGCCATTTACCACTTTCTACATTATCATCAGCAGTTATCGTAGGTTTTTCAGGTTTAAAATTTATATTATCAATTTTAACACTATCTGTTTCAACATTACCAGCATTATCAATTACACATATTTTATAAGTACCATTTTTAGTGACTTTAAAACTATTACTAGTCTGATACTTTTCACATGTATCACTATTAAAACCATATCCTTTAATACCAGAACCATTCATATCAGTTGCTTCAATAGTTACTGTCTTTTCACTACTCCACTCTTTATCAAATGATACACTAATTATTTTAGGTTTTTGTTTATCTATTGCAATAGACTTACTTGCTTCTCCATGTACATTACCAAAAACAACTTCACATTTATACATATTATGACTTATAAGTTCAGTACTAGTTTTAACCGTAGCTTCATTACTTGTAAATCCATTCGTACTACTCCAGTCATAAGTTACATTATCACCAGAAAGTACTGCATTTCTATATTTAACCCCTAATGTAACATCTTTATTAAACCATTCATTATCACCAATAGATTTACATGTATCACCATCGAATCTACATATTTCTATATCAGACACTCTAGTATACGTATTACACGTTCCATCATTACTTACCCCCAAATTTTCAGAAAGTTTAGCTTTATATCTTCCATCAACAAAACTAGATTTAATAATATAACAATTCATACTTTCTTTTGTTTCTGGATTATAAATAGCTTTTCCATCATCCGGAGTAACATATCCTTCTTTTATTAAATCCTCAACACTAATTACAATAATTCCTGTATTATCAGCATATTCTTCTGCTTTAGTTTCCAAATACAAAACTAAATCCTCATAGGCTTTTTTCAAAACATTTTTTCTAACATTTATAAATACAGCCGTAGATATTGAGATTAACAAAGAAAGCACAACAATAACAGCAATTAATTCTATTAATGTAAATCCTTTTTTACTTCTTACCACTTTATCAACCTCCATATATTATAAGGATAACATTATTATAGAAAAAAAGCAAATTATTTCTAACTTGCTTTAGTTGCATTTTTATAACACATTCCATCTGCAATTGTCCAACCATCATGACAAAGAATTGGAATATTTACACATTTATCACACATTGTAGGTACACAAACTTCTTTTTCTTCATACTTAGAACAATACTCATAATATTGATTACATGCTCCACCTGGAAAACAAATCTTTTTTCCGCCATACATAGTAATACAAGTGGTTGAATAGCTTGTACAAACTTTAGTTGTTTGTAAACATTTAGAAGTAAGGTATTTTGAACACGACTCTTTACAATGATCCCAAGGACCATATGTACAACTTTCTTTAGTAGTATAGTCAGGTGGAACAGTACAAATGTATCCTAAACTAGGATGGTTAACAAGAGTCCCTTCACTACAAACATAAGCAGCTTCGACAGTTAAACTAACACTTGCAAAACTAGATAAACCATTATTTCCTGTCGCTGTACAAGTAACAGTATGAGTACCCAAATTAAGAAGGGCAGTATCAACTGGATTACAAGTAAGACTTCCACCAGAAACCCCAAAGACAGGGTCAATAAATAATGTTGTTGAAATTACCTTTTCTCCCTCAGGAATTGTTACACTAGCATTTTTAGCTATAATCGTTGGCTTTACAGTATCAATAAGAACCTTATAACTAGAAATTCCACTACAAGAATTTACAATATTACATGCTTTTACATAAATAGTTTTATTATGATAAGTAGCATCAATACTAACTTTATCACCACTTACATTCAAATTATCTTTAGAAGTACCATAATAATATGTAATTGTACTAACAACATTTTTACTACTAAATGAAAGTGTAAAATTTTGAGAATGCCATTTATCTTGAGTTTTACCATCACTAGCAGTAATATCAGGATTCTTAGGAATTTCACTATCAATTTTATCAGTTTCTACATAATCAAATGTTTCATTACCAGCTTTATCAATAACACAATATTTATATTTACCAATTTTATTAACTACAATCTTATTAGTATCTTTATAATTACAACTAGCATTTTCTAAAACTACACTATATTTATCAACACCAGAACCATCCTTATCTGTTGCATCTATAACAACTTCTTTTTCTTTTTGCCAATTTCTATCAAAGCTAACACTATTTATAATAGGTTTTTCTTTATCAATATTTATAACACTAATTGCTTCTCCAATTATATTATCAACATCTATTTCACATTTATAAGTATTTTTACTAACAGTTTTAGTTTCAGCACTTATAGTATCCGAATTACTCGTAGAACCATTTGTACTAGTCCAAGAAAATGTAGCATTAGTTATTCTAGTATCACTATTTGCATATTTAACACCTAAAGTAATATCTTTATTAAACCATTTATTATTAGAAATAGACTTACAAGTATTACCACTAACCTCACACATTTCAAACATTCCAGTTTTATCATAAGTTTTACAAGTCCCATTAATTCTATCCAACTTTTCACTTAGTTTAGCTTCATACTTTCCACTTTCAAAAATAGATTTAATAATATAACAATTCATATTCTCATTTGTTTCTGGATTAATAATGTTTTCTCCATCATCAGGAACAACATATCCTTCTTTAATTAAATCATCTACACTTACAGTGGTAATATTTGTATCACTTGCATATTCTTCAGCTTTAGCTTCTAAATAAAACACTAAATTATCATAATCTTTTTTCAAAGCATTTTTCCTAACATTAATAAAAACAACCGTAGATATTGATATAATTAATGAAAGAATAACTAACACTACAATTAATTCTGTTAAAGTAAATCCTTTTTTATTACTCACATTATCAACCTCCATATATTATATAGAATAAATATTTTCACATTAAAAGTCAAGAAAAATTCTTAACAATTATTAAATATTAAGAATTTTAATTTTATCTATTCAACAATCAATGACTCAGTACCTTCCATTTCTTTAGGTATCGCTATATCCATATAATCAAGTATAGTTGGTGCCACATTAACTAATGAACCTTTATCTTTTAATTTTATTTTATCGTCACAAATAATAAATGGCACTAAACTAGTTGTATGAGTTGTACATATACTACCATCTTCATTAATCATTGTATCAGCATTACCATGGTCAGCTAAAATTATAACTTTATAAAAATTTTCTTCAGCTTTTTCCATTATTTTACCTAGACACATATCAACCGCAGTACATGCATTCGTCGCAGCATCCATATTACCAGTATGACCAACCATATCTGGATTAGCAAAATTAACTAAAATAAAATCATAATCATTTTTCATTGACAAAATAACTCTTTTAGTAACTTCAACACAACTCATCTCAGGTTTTAAATCATATGTTGCAACACTTGGTGATGGAATATGAAACTTATCACAACCTTTAATTTTGCCATCAATACCACCATCAAAGAAGTATGTAACATGTGGAAACTTTTCGCTTTCAGCAATTCTAGCTTGCGTAAAATCTAGTTCACTTAAATAAAGCCCCAAAGAATTTTTAACAGTTAAAGGTTCAATCAAATTATATGTTTTAATCTTTTTATCAACAGGCAAAAAACTAAATACTAAAGTATCTTTCATATTTCGCACACTAAAACCTTCAAAAGAATTCCAGTTAACAATAGATGAGAGTATTTGTTTAGCTCTATCAGCTCTATAATTCATCCACATAATTACATCACCATTTTTAATAGTATTATTACTACATTTAATAGGTTTTATAAATTCATCAGTAATACCTTTTTCATAACTACTTTTAATACTTTTTTCAATATTTATAGAACTAGTACCTTTACCACTTACTACTAAATCATAATATGCTTTAGTTCTATCCCAATTTTCATCTCTATCCATAGCATAATATCTACCAGCAACAGTGGCTATATCACCACATTTATTTTTCTTAATAGCACTCTTTATCATATCAATATATTTATTAGCATCCATAACACCAGTATCTCTACCATCAGTTATCAAATGAAAATGTATTTTAGTAAAACCATTATTTACTAAAAAATCGAACATTTTTAAAAAATCATCTACACCAGCATGAATATTTCCATCACTACAAAGTCCCATTATATGAATATCTTTATCTTTATTTTCTAATAGTTTCAATACATTCTTATTTTCCATATCAGGATTTACAAAAAAATCATTTACTAAAATTTCATTTTGTTTTAAAAGTCTACCAGCCCCAATAGTCATATGTCCAACTTCACTATTACCAGCCTGACCATGTGCAAGACCAACATATTCTTCACTAGCACCAAGTAATGCATGAGGATATTTATTCCAAAGTTCATGAAAAGTATTCATATGAGCTGCTTTAATAGCATTACCCTTTTCTTCTTCCCTATAACCGAAACCATCTAATATAATAGTTAAAATCTTTTTCATTTTTTCCACCTTCACTATCAAAATAATAGCACACTTAAAAAAAAATTACAATAAAAAAGCCTTGAATAACAAAGCTTACATAACAAGTTCTTTAGTATCAATTCTAAACCTATCCGCTATAGTAGACAAAAATTCAGCGTTAGTTGGTCTACTCCTATCAAAATCAATACTATTACCAAATAAATTTTCCATAAGTTTAATATCGCCTCTTGACCAACTTATTTCAATTGCATGTCTAATGGCTCTCTCAACTCTTGAAGATGTTGTTCTATATTTATTAGCAATCTTCGGATATAGCTCTTTAGTAACAAGTGTTGCCATACCACCTTCAGCGTATAGCATCATAACTCCTTCTCTAATATATTGATAACCTCTTACATGAGAAGGTATACCTAAATCATGTAAAAGTGAACTCACTTTCATTTCAATTTTACTTGCCCCGACGATGTTTATTTCTTCTTTATGAGTTACTAAATCCATAATTCTACTATTAACAACGTCCATATCAACAGGTTTTAACATAAAATAACTACCACCTAAAGCTTGGACCCTTCTAATTGTAAAATCATCTTTAAAACTTGATAGAACCATTATTTTTTTACTAATCTTTTTGTGATTCATCTCTTCAATAATTCTGATACCATCAATACCAGTTAAAATTAAATCAAGCATTAACAAGTCATATGCTTCAGGACTAGACAATAAGTAATTTAAAGCATCCTTTCCATTAGTAAAACCCCCAACTACATTCACAATTTCGCTATTTTTAAAGTACTCTTTAACACTCCTTATCACTGCCTCATTGTCATCTACTACAACTACTCTTACTGTTTTCTTCATGTGTTTTTTCCTTTCAAAATATATCTTATTCTTCCACCCACAACTTCATTATAAGATACAATATTCCAAAAAGCTACAAAAACTTTTGTCGAGCAATGTCAACATGCGTAAACAATTGACACTTTATGTCGAATGCTGTCACAAACCAAAGAAAAAAGATAAAACAAGTCTATCTTTAATAATATTACCTATGGTTTTAACGCCGTTATTGGAAAAACATATATTCCATCTGGCCTTTTTACAACAGCATCATAAAGTCCACAAATAACACACATAAATTTTGGTTTAACCTCTGCTAAATTATAAAATCTATTTAAACTTTCAACAGCTTCATCAATCTTATTTGAACCAAGCTTAATTTCAATCGCACCATATTCACCATCGGATAATTCAACTATAGCATCAACTTCTACACCAGTATCGTTTTCTCTATAATGATATAGTTTAGCGCCAATATTTTCAGCATATATTTTTAAATCTCTTTCACTTAACGCTTCAAAATATAACCCCATGGTTTCCAAATCATTCATAAGTTTTTCAGGTGTTATATTTAAAACCGCACAGCCAAGTGATGGATCAACAAAATGTCTTTTAACATTTTTGCCAACATTAGATCTTGAACGAATTTTATATGTAAAAGAATTCTGATTTTCTATTAAATGTAGTCTTTCTAAAACATCTAAATAATTGGTAATGGTATTTCTACTTATATTTAAATCCTCTTCAGTAACATTATCATCAACATCTTTCATTAAAACTTTATTTGATGAAACTGTACTTTCATTTCTTGCTAAAGACCTAAGAAGCATTTCCATTTTTTGTTTACTTCTATGCACTCCATCTATTTCAATTATATCCTTATCAAGAACTGCCTCTATATAACTTTTAGTAATTTTTATAGCACCTTCTATAGGCATATCGATTGCATTCGGCCATCCACCTCTTACAATAAGCTCCGCTATTTTTTGTAAAGTTACTTTATCAACTAATTTATTTTTTATTTTCCCATCAAATAAATCAGCTAAAGAAACATCACCACTAGAGTCTCCACGTTCAAATAGTGACATAGTATACATTTTCATTTTACAAATTCTTCCTGCGCCAGAGTGACGAATTTTGTCACTTACAGGAACACTTGAACCTGTTAAAATATATTTACCTTTTCCGTCATCAAGATCACATTTAAACCTTACAGCATCCCAAACAGCAGGGACTTCTTGCCATTCATCAATAAGTTCTGGCTTATCTTTATCTAAAATCAAATTAACATCAATTTCAGCTAAATTTTTATCTTTAAAGTTATCTACAGTATTATTTAAGTAAACAACACTATTAGAATGATTTAATGCCGTCCATGTTTTTCCACACCATTTTGGGCCTTCAATACTAATTGCACCAAAAATTTTTAAATTTTCATCTATTGATTTATCAATTAATCTTGGTATATAACCATTTTTTGTTAGCTTCATAACTATCACCTCTGAAACAATAATACCATAAATTTAATACAATATCAACCCAATTGTGCAAATTTTGACTAAATCATTGTGCAAATTTTGAGTAAACCATTGTGCAAATTTTGACTCACACTAAAAAAGAAGTATTTGCATTACTTCTCCATTTCTATTAACATACCTTTAACTTTATTTGTATCCAAGGAAGCTCCTCCAACAAGAAAGCCACTCAAATCCTTAATATTACATAACTCTCCAATATTAGTATCGTTTACACTTCCACCATATAAAATATCTAATTTTATTTCATATTTTTCCATCAAAATATCATTAATAAACTTAATATTTTCTTTTATATCTTTTATATCACATACTTTACCAGTACCAATCGCCCAAACAGGTTCATAAGCAATCATAATGTTCTTAATTTCTACATTATTTAAAACTTCACTTATTTGTTTTTCTAAAACTTCAAAAGTCATACCATTTTCTTTTTCTTTTAAAGTTTCCCCGATACAATATATAATATTAAGTCCATTCTCTATAGCATTATTTATCTTATTTATAAAATCAATATTTATTTCATGTTTATATATTCTTCTTTCACTATGACCCACTATTACATATTTAGCCCCCATACTCTTTACTTGACTAGCTTCAATTTCCCCAGTAATAGTTTTATCCATAAAAGAACTAATATCTTGTACACCAAGTTCATAACTGGACTTTTCAAACATACCAAGATATATCGAAGATGGACATAAAACCAATTTAATTTTAGTTTCAATATCTCCTAAACTTCTATTATATTTTAATATATCATCTTTAAGTAATTTATTTTTAAAATTACAAACTAAATACTTCATTTTATTCCATCCATTCTAAAGCTTTCAAACTTCCATCAGCAATATATTCAAGTGTTGCACCACCACCACTAGATATAAAATAGAATTTATCCTCGAACCCAAACTTTTTACATGCACTTGCAGTATCCCCACCGCCAACAATAACTTTCGCACGTACACCAGAAAGAATTCTAAACAAATTTTCAGTTCCTTCCATAAATCTTTCGTCTTCAAATTTACCACAAGTACCATTTACAAATACTAATTCACTATTTTCAAGATATTTTTTATATAAATCTATACTTTTATTACCTAAATCATAAATAACACCATCATCAATAGTAAAATCCACAGGTAAAACAATCTTACCTCTATTTTTATTCATAAGCTCTCTTAGCTCATTTAAAACGTTTTCATCATTCGTAGCAATACTTGCACCAACATCAGCACCCTTAGCTTTTAAAAATGAATTAGCAATACCACCACCTAAAAGTAAATAGTCACATCTATCAATTAATGATTTAATAATAGGTAGCTTGTCATCAACTTTAGCACCACCCATAAAAACAGTAAAAGGATGCGGAGTTCCATGAACTAAAATATTTAAATGTTCAAGTTCATCCATAACTAAAAAACCAATAGCATGCGGTAAAAACTTAGCAATACCCGCAGTTGAAGCATGAGCTCTGTGCATAGAACCAAAAGCATCATTAATATATACATCACCAAGACTTGCAAAGTATTTAGCAAGTTCCAAATCATTTCCACTTTCTTTTTTTGTTGGAACATCCATAAATCTAGTATTTTCTAAAAGTATAACCTCACCTAAACTAGAGTTATCAACAATATTTTTTACTTTATCACCATAGCAATTATCTAAAAATTTAACATCTCTTTTTAATAAATTAGCAAGTTCTTTTCCAACAACTTTTAAACTATTCTTAAGTTTATCTTCTTCACTTTTTATTCTTCCAAAATGACTAAGTATAACAACCTTACAATTGTTTTGAAGTAAATAATTTATTGTTCTTAAACTTTTTACAATCTTAGAATTATCTTTAATTTCTCCATTTTCCACAGGTACATTAAAATCAAGTCTTAACACCACAGATTTATTTTTAACATCAATATCATTAATTGTTTTCATAACTTATCCTCCATTATTATTTTAGCACATACGATTACAATTATTCAATTTTAAAATAACAAAATTTGACAAACGAGTGTAAAAATGTTAGAATATCAACTCGAAAGCAGGGGTTTTATGTACGAAGTTGATACAATTATTTCTAAAAGTGAAATTTATAGCGATGAAAAAATAGCTGATCTTTTTGATAATGTTTTAAGACTTACTTTTAAAACAGAAGATGAATATATAAAGTTTATGGAAAATCCAAAACTTACTTTAGAAGATTTTAACATAGTTCGTGGTTTAACTGAAAAAAGTGACATAATTAAATTTTTAAAAGACTATGATCTAGCAAATGGGTTAAAAAACTCTAGACCAATGATAGAAATTACCAATCCTAAAGATTTACCAGTTAAGCTCTTAAAAAGTAAAAAAAGGATAGCTCTAAATTTATCAAATCTTAATTTTGAAGAAGCATTTTCCATAATTACAAATCCACTTGTATCAGATAATGTAACTTTTTATAGTAGATATGATGAAGGAAGAGAAACAACCTTAAAAGAAATGATAGATGTCTATAACGAATTACTATCGTATGCTAAACCAGCGATAGATAATAATTATTCACCAGCTGAAAGTATATACTACATTTATAATGTAGTAAAAAAAAGAATATATAATGAGGAAACTAAAGAAGAAAAATATTGTAAAAGTAGAAGTGTTACTGACATTTTAAATGGAGATAAAATAGTATGTACTGGTTTTTCTAATTTAATCGCCGCAATTGCTAATATTTTACACATTCCTGTTGAAGTAAGTTACTGGGACGATATTACAGATAAAACCGCAGGTCATTCTGCAAACGTAGTATATTTAAATGATCCAAAATACGATATATGTGGAGTCTATGCAATTGATGCAACCTGGGATTCTAGAGAAAATGAAGAAGATACAGAATATGAAAATAACATAGAGCATTTCCTAATACCTATGACAATTGAAGAAAAAAACAAGAAAAGATGCGCGCTTAAACCTGCAATTGGTTGTTCTTACTATAGATTCTTCATTTCAAAAATATATTATAAACAAACACCATTTTTAACTCAAAATAAAGATATTGCCTTTAAAAAAGCTGAGCAAATATATAATTATTTAAATTTACCAATGCCAAATAATTTAGAAGATATTGAAGAAGAACTAAAAAAAATAGGTAATAAAATAATACCACCTAGTACTTTAGAAAAAATAATAACAGCTGTTACCCCAAAATC
The DNA here is from genome assembly GCA_902797105.1 of uncultured Erysipelotrichaceae bacterium. Classification (GTDB taxonomy): domain Bacteria; phylum Bacillota_I; class Bacilli_A; order RF39; family UBA660; genus Onthocola_B. Next base: position 10,620 of record CADBRL010000056.1, on the reverse strand, counting down.
AGAAGAAGATTTAGAAAAGACAGTTAACTCGAGCATACATAAAAAAGCTTATGAAAAAATTAAAATCAATACACTACTGAGAATTATAAAAGGACAGTCTAAAAATTAACTGTCTTTTTATATATTTATGGAGTTGTTACTTATAACGAAAATCCATCCAAGTAACTAGCTTATCAGAAGCTGCAGATATATCCATGGACTATTTAGCAGAAATAGAAGGTGAAAAATTTTAGCATTGCTATTCTAGGTAGAATAGCATATGCTTTAGAAATTAATATAAAAAGATTTTTTTATGAATAAGCTAAGTAATACCAGCTTATTTTTATTTACTTTCAGAAAATGTAAAATTTTTAATTTTATTTTCACATTTTTCTGATTTTACACCATTCCTAGATTTTTAGCTAAAATAGTAAAAAAAATACCCACAATTAAGTGAGTATTTTATAAACTATACAATTAAGCTAAATAAGCTTAGTACAAACATATTAAGTAGTCCAATAACAACTACAATTTTAAATGCCCATTTAAACCAAGTTGAGTATTGTACTTTTGCAAGAGCAAGACCACCCATAATAGCACCACAAGTTGGAGTAATTAAATTAACTAATCCATTTGCAGATACCATTGTCATAAGAGTAACTTCAACACTATAACCAAGTTGAGAAGCAAGTGGAGCTATAATTGGTGTAGAAAGTGTTGCAAGTCCACTACTAGATGGAACTAAGAATGAAAGCACAACATGTAGTAAATAGTTAAGTGGAACAAATATTAATTCAGGTAACTTAGCTAAAGCATCCGCAGCATTATAAATAATATAATTATCTAAATGAGTTTGAGCCATTAGAATTGATGCCCCACGAGCAATAGCAATTACAAGTAGAACACTAACCATATCAGATGCGCCCTTTACAAATTCTTCAACAAAAGTTTTTTCCCCAAGGTTATTAATAATAGCAATAACAATAGATAAAATTAAGAACCATAATGCAGCATCATAGAACCACCAATCACCTAAAGCCTCACCAGTAAGCCAACTAGTCCATTTACTAAAGATAGTTACATCAAATTCACCCCATGGTATAAATCCTAAAATCATAACCACGAAAGCAAGTGCAAATACAATTAAAGTAGCTTTTTGTTTTCCAGTTAACTTAACAACCTTTTTACTCGTTTTATCTTCTTCAAATTCACCATAAGCTTTTTCAGCTTCCTTTTGTTCTTGTAAAGATAAGAAAGTAGAACCTTTATCTTTTTGAACTTTTTTAGCATAATTCATAACAAATAATATAGAAACTAGTAATGAACTTAGCCATAAGAATGTTGCAATCAAGATAACAAAACCATTATCAGCTGCAATACCTTCTGGAAGAGAACTTAGTGCAACACCAGTTGCAAATGGGTTAACAGTTGAACCTAAACAACCAGTACCAGCTCCAAGTAACACAATTGCAGAACCAACTAAAGGATCCATTCCAGCAGCCATCATTGTTGCAGCCAGAAGTACATAGAAACCAACAGTTTCTTCAAGCATACCATAAGTTGTACCACAAATTGAGAATATAGTCATAAGTATAGGAATTAACCAAATTTCTTTACCTTTTAACTTATGAACTAAAACTTTGATACCAGTTTCTAACGCCCCAGTTTTATTAACTACTGCAAGCATACCACCTAGTACCATAATGAAAATACCAACATCAACAGCATTTTCAAAACCAAGTATTGGTGCCATTAATACTTGAGAAAGTGTAGCACCAACAGTACCACTTCCGTTTACAATTGTATCACCTACAAATTTAGCATTCGGAAGTAAATGAGATAATATTCCAAGACCAAATATTAGAATTAGAATAATGGAAAAAGACGATAACATTGTTTTTGTCTTTTTCTTAGCATTTGCCATTTAAATTTCCTCCTTTATAATTGTGCCAGTTTCACCTTTAATAGCATTATTTGCTTTTTCTAGTGAACTTATAATTGCTTTATTACTAGTACCTTTTACAAAATCTAAACAAGCTTCTATTTTAGGAAGCATACTTCCTTTTGCAAATTCACCCTTATTAATGTATTTTAAAGCATCATTTACATTTAACACGTCCAAATCAATTTGGAAATCAGTATTATAATGGATTGACACTTTATCAACAGCAGTTAAAATAAGAAGTGTATCAGCACCAATTAATTTAGCTAGAAGTGCAGCAGTTTTATCTTTATCAATAACAGCTTCCACCCCTTTTAAGCTATCCCCATCTTTTATAACGGGAATACCCCCACCACCTGCAGCAATTACAAGTGATCCATTTTGAAAAAGTTCTTTTATAGTATCTTTTTCAATGATATCTATTGGCATCGGAGATGGCACAACTCTTCGATACCCACGTCCTGCGTCTTCCACAAAAGTATACCCTTTTTCTTTTTCTTGTTTCATAGCCTCTTCCTTACTATAAAACATTCCAATTGGTTTAGTTGGATTAGAAAAAGCACTATCCTTTGCATCAACTAGAACTTGTGTTATTAAGGTTACGCATTTTTTTTTAACGTTTTCCTTTTTCATCTCATTTAAAAGGCATTGCTCTAAACCATAACCTATATAACCTTGACTCATACTCCCACACTCAGGAAATGGCATGTAAGGAGTACCAGCTCCATTTGAAGCTGCATACTCCATAGCAAGTGCTATTTGCCCTACTTGAGGACCATTTCCATGTGTTATAACAACAGCATTACCATCTTTAACAAGTTTCACAATTATTTTAGAAACATTTTGAAGTAACTTCATTTGTTCTTCGGGAGCTTTACCTAAGGCATTACCACCTAAGGCAATAACTATTTTACTCATTTAATCTTCCCTCATTGTTGCATAAACCACAGCTTTAATAGTATGCAATCTATTTTCAGCTTGGTCAAATACTTTAGAACAAGGTAAGTTAAAGACTTCATCAGTTACTTCCATTTCTTTTAATCCAAATTTTTCATATATGTCTTTACCAATAGTTGTTTTCAAATCATGGAATGATGGAAGACAATGTAAGAATATAGCATCAGGTCTTGCATTATTCATAACATCCATATTTACTTGATAAGGTTTAAGTAAATTAATTCTTTCATTCCATACATCATCAGGTTCTCCCATAGAAACCCAAACATCAGTATATATAACATCAGCATCACGAGTAGCTTCTAAAACGTTTTCATTCATTTCGATAGAACCACCAGTTGTTTTACAAATTTCTTTGCATTCTTCAACTAATTCTTCATTTGGCCATAAACTCTTAGGTCCACAAGCAACAAAATGCATTCCCATCTTACTGCATACAACCATAAGTGAATTTGCAACATTATTTCTAGCATCACCCATAAATACAAGCTTAATACCTTTTAAATGTCCAAAGTTTTCTTCAACAGTTAAAACATCAGCAAGCATTTGTGTTGGGTGGAATTCCGTAGTTAAACCATTCCAAACTGGAACACCAGCATTTTCTGCAAGTTCTTCCACAATAGCTTGGTCATATCCACGATATTCAATACCATCATACATTCTACCAAGAACTTTAGCAGTATCACTAATAGATTCTTTTTTACCCATTTGAGAAGCTCCAGGGTCTAAATAAGTAACACCCATACCTAAATCCATACCAGCAACTTCAAAAGCACATCTAGTTCTAGTTGAAGTTTTTTCAAATAGTAAAACAATATTTTTACCACTTAAATATCTATGTGGAGTGCCTCTTCTCTTTTTATCTTTTAAATCTTTAGATAAATCAAGTAAATATCTTATTTCTTCTGGTGTATAATCAAGAAGTTTCAAGAAATTTCTACCTCTCAAATCAGGTTTATTTATATTTTGAACCTTTATAAAATCCTCAATCTTTATCGTAGCAAATTCTTCATCTTTCTTAGGTTCTAATTCTTCAATGTCTTCACGAACAAGTGGCATACTCATACATCTAGGACCACCTCTACCTCGAGAAAGTTCTGCACTACTAACTTCAATTACTTTAATACCATGTTCTCTTAAAATATTATTAGTAATATTATTTCTATCATAAACAACTACAACACCCGGAGCAATACATAAAGTATTTGTTCCATCATTCCATTGTTCTCTTTCTGATGAAATCTTTTCCCCACCAGCACATGGAATAAGTTCAATTTCTCTACCTAAATATTTTTCAAGAATTTCTTCCAAACTACCATTTACTTCCGTAACATTTAAGTCTTCATCAGAATCAGGAATATCACCTTCAGTAATTTCAAAAACTTGAAGTGTATCCATAATACCTGGATGATATGTAAATTTATCATAATCAATTTGAGTAAATACAGTATCTAAGTGCATAAACGCTCTTGATTCAGGTATATTAAATGCTAGAATTGTATCAATCTTACAATTAGGATCTCTAAAACAATTCTTAGCAAGTTCATCTATTGCGGCAGCTTCAGTTCTTTGAGAAATACCAACAGCCAAAGTATGACTATTTAAGTTAAGTACATCTCCACCTTCAATATGATATGGTAAATATCTATCATAATATTTATCTAACTTACCTTTAAAATCTGGATGATAATTAAAGATATATTCTGCATAAATAGTTTCCCTATTTCTAGTAACAGAATACATTTTATTTAAAATTACTCCATTACCAGCACTAGCAAATGGATCTCTTGTAAAATAAAGGTTCGGCATCGGATCCGCTAAAAAATCAGATTCTTCACTAACTAAGTCAACTAAAGACTTTTCAACATCTCTCTTAGCTCTGCTTATTTCCTCAAGTTTTATTCCTTCCATAGTTTTTAAAACAAGTTCTTTTTTATTATTAAAACTCTTTAAATAACTATATACTAAATTTTTGTATTTCGGAGTAGTAATCCCCGCTTCATAGATAAATTGTCTAATAAATTTATCTTCAATATCTCCACTTAATTCAAGTACACTAGCCATTAAATCTTCAAGATATACTACTTCAATACCATTTTCTTTTAAAGCTCTGGCAAATTCATCATGTTCAGCTTGAGCATCAGGTAAAAAAGGTATATCATCAAAAAGTAATCTACTCAAAGAATCTGGGGTTAAATTTAAAAGTTCATTACCAGGTCTATGCAAAAGTACTTTTTTAAGTGGTCCAATTTCACTTCTTACATTAATTGCATTCATTTAATCCTCTCCTTATTCTAAATTAATTATAACAAACAACTTTTATATTTTCAATCAATTATTAACTTTATCTAAAAATTCTTTTATATATTTATTTTTACTTGTAAAAAATTCTTTATTACTTCCATAAAACTGCACTTTTCCTTCATCTAAAAATAACACTTTACTTGCAATATTCCTAACAAAATTTATCTCATGAGATACAATAATCATAGTTTTATTACTATTTGCAAGTCTTTTTATTAAATCTAAAACTTCACCAACCATCAAAGGATCTAGTGCACTCGTAGGTTCATCAAATAAAATTATATCTGGCTCCATCATAAGTGTCCTAATAATGGCAATTCTTTGTTTTTGTCCCCCGGATAAAGAACTTGGATAGCTATCCATTTTATCATATAAATCAATCATTTTTAAAAGCTCTATTGCTTTTCTCTTTGCATTCCCTTCTCCCATAACTTTAAGTTTAATCGGAGCTAAAGTAAGATTTTCCATAACAGTTAAATGATCAAATAAATTAAATTGTTGAAACACCATTCCCATTTTTTCTCTTACTAAAGGTAAATTAGCATCTTTACTTGTAAGATTAACGCCTTCAAATATAATTTTTCCACTTGTAGGCACCTCTAACATATTTAAACATCTAAGCAGAGTACTTTTTCCACTTCCTGAAGGCCCAACAATTGCTAAAATATCTCCTTTTTCTACATCAAAACTTATATCTTTTAATACATTTATTTTACCAAATTTTTTCTTTAAATGTTTAACACTTAGCATTAAAAAGTTTCACCTCCATTTTATTTACCAGATTAGTAAGTCCCAAAGTAATAACCAAATAAATACAAGCAATCATAATTAAAGGAAAGAAATAATCATAAGTTCTTGATGCAATAATATCACTAGCTTTAGTAAGTTCCATAATACCAATATAAGCACCAGTTGAAGTTTCTTTAATTAAAGTAATAAATTCATTGCCAAGCGCTGGCAAAACGTTTCTTACCCCTTGAGGCATAATAATATACCTCATAGTTTTTGCATAATTAAAACCAAGAGCAAGTCCAGCCTCCATTTGACCTTTATCTATAGCATTTAAACCAGACCTTATAATTTCAGATACATAAGCCCCAGAATTAAGACCAAAAGCAAGAATTCCCACAATAACAACACTAATATCACTAGACTTAAAAATAACATAATAAATAATCATAAGTTGAAGTAAAACTGGTGTACCCCTTACAATATTTACATACCAAACAACTATTCTATTAAGAACTTTTAGTTTACCATTTGTATCATGATTATGACGTATAATAGCAATAATTATTCCAATAATAAAGCCAATAAAAACAGCAAATAAAGCAATTATTAATGTATTAAATAACCCTTCCAAAATAAATTTATATCTGTCATCATAAATAACACTATCATAAAAACTATTATAAATATATTTAAACATTTAAAACCTCTACTTTTCTGTATGTTTTATAATAAACTCATCAATTTTACCTTCATCTTTTAAATTTTGTAACACAGTATTAATTGCATCTAACAATTCTTTATTGCCTTTTTTAACAATCATTCCATAAGAATCATTAGTTAAACTACCATCAAGTATCTTAATACCAGCATTTTTTGAAACAATTTCTTTAGCAGGAAGTTCATCCATAACAACACAATCAACTTTACCAGTTTTCAAATCTTCAATCGCAGCCAAATACTTCTTTTGTCTTACAACATTTGCATTTTTATGTCTTTCAGTAACAAAAGTATCAGCAATACTACCTAGTTGAACCGCAATTTTTTTATTACTTATCCTATTTACATTTGTAATACTACTATTATTATTTACAATTACCACTTGCTTACTAACAGCATAATTAATAGAAAAATCAACATTCTTAGCTCTGTCCTCACTATAACTAATACCAGCAGCTCCAAAATCAGCTTTACCAGTCTTAACTTCATTAATAATTGAATCAAAAGCGATATCTTTAACAACCAAATTTTTACCTAAATACTTAGCAATTTCATTAGCAATATCAACATCAACACCAACAATTTCACCATTTTCATAATATTCATACGGAGCAAAACCAGCTTCTGTAACCATAATTAACTGATTCTCATCCTTTTTCACACATCCAGTTACCATAAATAAACTAACTAAAATAATTATTATCTTTTTCATATAACACCTCTATCTTAATTAATTATACCATTAAATTATTTCATTGCAAAGAAAAAGACTTCATATTTTTATGAAATCTTCATATTTCTTTGTAACACAATATCATTCGTTTTTAAACTATCAATTATTCTAGATACATCTTTATTAAGTTCAGCTATAACAGATTCTTTACTACATTTACTTATACCCATTTCACTATAAGGATCATAATTTACATCAGTAATTAATGCAAGTGTTTTTCTATAAACGTCTTCAATAACTCTAACTACATCATCAATTGTAACACTCACATTATCCATGGTAACATTTACAGAAACACTCCTAAGCTTAGCTAAACAAAGTAGTTTTTGTATTTCATTTTCTTTATCACCAAAATAAATATTAATAACTCCAGGATATCCATTTTGAATCAAAACCTGTTCAGCAATTTCCGCTGCTTTTTTATAAGTATAAAATTCCATAAGCTTACAATCAATAAATAAAGACAACTCAACATTTGGTAAAAAAACATATTGATTTAATATTGCATCATTCATTTTCATATACATTCCCCTTTCTGAAAATGGAAAAATATTATAACACTAAAATAATTATATGTAAACCCAAAATTTTAACAACATTTTTATTTTTTCATAAACTACATTAGGTGATATTATGCTTTTTACTTATACAGATCGAGAACTTGATTTACTGGCAAGAATAATGCGGGCTGAGGCACTCGGCGAAGGAAACCTTGGAATGTTAATGGTTGGAAACGTTGTGGCCAATAGAGTTTTAGCAGACTGCTTAACTTTTAAAAATGTAAACAATATTCGTGATGTTATTTATCAAAAAAATCAATTTACTGGGGCTTCATCTTCACTTTTTAATGCTCAGTCAACAACTCTTGAAAAACAATTAGCAAAAAGAATAGTCCGAGGTGAATACTACCATCCAGCTACTAACGCTTTATGGTTTTACTCACCTACAAAAGGTGCATCATGCAAACAAACTTGGTATAATCAAGACCTAGCAGGAAGCTACAAAAGTCATTGTTTCTATAATCCCGACCCTGGAGTTTGCAAAAAAATTCATTAAAATATAGAATATTTTTTAAAATAATGTATAATAAGTATCAAGGAGGATATTATGTTCTATACTTATTCTATATTATTTTTTATTTATTCCTTTTTAGGTTGGCTTATGGAAGTAATCTTAAGTTTTTATAATGAACACAAATTTGTCAATCGAGGCTTTTTACTTGGTCCATGTTGTCCAATATATGGCTTTGGTTCATTACTTTTATATTTTCTTTTAAAAAGTTATACTAATAATTTTATAGTATTATTTATTTTAACAATGTTCATTTGTTCTTTGCTAGAATATACCACTAGCTATATCATGGAAAAAATATTTAAATTAAGGTGGTGGGATTATACAAACATGAAATATAACCTTAATGGTAGAATATGTCTTGAAACAATGACCCCATTTTCAATACTCGGAGCTCTTGCCATAAAATATGTAACACCATATCTTATAAATGTTATGAATAATTTTTCTTTAAAAGTAATACTTACAATATCAATAATTTTAATCACAATTTTTATCGTAGACATAGTAATTTCTTTAATTATAGTATTTAAAATAAAACTAGTTGCCAAAGACAAGAAAGACTCAACGATTGATATAAAAAAAGCCATTTCTAAATTTATTAAAAATGACTTATATGTTTACGAAAGAATACTAAAAGCTTTTCCTAATTTAAATAGAAAGAAAAAAATAAAATAATAGCATAATTTCACCAGAAAATCTAGCATTTATCAAAAAACTATTGTTATGGTAACAATAGTTTTTGTCCTATACTAAGAGTATTAGATGTTATATTATTAAGTTTTTTTATTGCATCAACAGTAGTTCCATATTCTCTTGCAATACTATAAAGACTATCTCCTTTTTTAACAGTATATACTACATTTTCACTTACATTACTGCTCGGTAGCTTAAGAACTTGCCCAATAGCCAAAGCATTTGAAGTTAAATTATTAATTTCTTTTAACTTATCGACACTTGTATTATAAGTTCTTGCAATACTATATAAACTATCTCCCTTTTTTACAATATATGTATCACTTGCAACATTACTTGTTGATGGCAACTTAATTATTTGACCAATTGCAAGTGAATCAGTTGTAATATTGTTGATAGATTTAAGGTTATCAACACTCGTATTATATTTTCTAGCTATACTATATAAAGTATCTCCTTTTTTAACAACATATTCTTTACCAATAGCATCAAGATCTTTTCCAGGAATAATTAAATTTTGGCCAATACTTAACAAATTACTAGATAAATTATTGGCATTTTTAAGCTCATCAACAGTAATACCAAATTTTTTAGAAATACTCCATAAACTATCACCACTTTTAACAGTATAATAATTAGAATCAATCGGAGCAACATATTTTCCGCCAGCATATTCCACAATAGCTTTAGTTACAGCCTCTGCTAATTTTTCCCAATTATTTTTAAGTTGAGAAATATCATCACCTGTAGAATCAGCAAAACCATATTCAACAATAACAGTTTCATTATTTGGAGTATCGCGCATTATATAATAATAATCTTTCGCAGGATTACTAGGAAGTCTTCTTTGATAATATTTTCTAACATTTTGACCAGCATTTTCAAATTCATTTGCTATTTTTCTAGCAAATGTATCATTATTTCTAAGGGCATAAATAATTTCAGCACCATCACCACCACCTGCATTTATATGATTAGACACAACAATTACATCATTGCCATTACCATAAAAACTTTGTACCTTCTTTGGCCTTTCACTAGGTGTCAGAGTAACATCACTAGTTCTAGTCATTTTATTGGGCACACCCATTTCATCCAATCTTTTATGAATATATTCACTAATCTTAAGAGTATAATCTTTTTCAGTTATTCCATTAGCTATAGTACCTGGATCTTCCCCACCATGACCACTATCCAAAACCACCTTTTTTATAGCTCTTTCATCCATGTTTATCACCTAAAATATATTATGAAATATATAATAATAAGTGATTAATTTACATTATGTTAATAATTTAAATAATTTTATACCATGACTACATTAAAATAATAAATCTTTCAAACTAATTTATTACGCCACAGTGTAATTTTATTCTAAAAAAGCACATTTATTACGATGATTATTCAGAACATAACTTAAATTTCTAACGAAATTCAAGTATCTGTGTTACCTCACGGTAACACTTTTCTGTTTCACAGAAACCTAAGG
>CADBRL010000055.1 GCA_902797105.1 uncultured Erysipelotrichaceae bacterium | reverse complement strand
CTTACAAAATAGAAACCTAAGGCAACTGGTATGATAACTACTAGTAATGGAACTAAACTTGTTAGTACTCCATAGAAAGTAGAAGCACTAAGACCTTTCTCAGCGTCTAATAATGCAGTTAAGAAACCACTCATAAATTAACTACCTCCTTTCTAATTGAGGTGTTAGAAAGTCATATTATCAAAAGTATTATTGTTGGCTTTTAATAATTCAATTTCTGCTTTATCTAAAAATACAAGTTTTTCATATGTTGGAGTAAGTTTAATTACAACAACTTGGTAAGTTGTACCTTTTTTTTCAGAAACACGTGTTTCTAATGTAGCAGTAATTTCTTGCTTTTCCATTTTTTACACCTCCCTCACATCTAAATAATAACATGAAAAAAAAGTGGATCTGATAATTGAAATAAAAAAAAGAAAAAAATTAATCTTTCTTTTCAATTTCGCATTCTTGTAATAATCTTTTCATTATATCAAGTTCCATTTTTAATACTAAATAATCCTTTAAATAAACATATAGTTCGCCATCATTGCCAGTTGATATTACTATTTCAGTTTCTTTATCTTTATTTTCCATTTTCTATAACTCCTTTCATTTATTAAATTTATATAATTTAAAATAAGTACCATTAATACACAAATATACATAATCTCGACCAACATTATGGTTAAAATAATAATTTAATTGAGAAGTTTTAATTTTAATTTTGGTACAACTTACCAATTCTTCAAAAGAATCAAAAAAGCAAAGTAAATTATCTTTTAAATCATACATAACAAAATAAACATCTTGTAAACATTTTTTTCTCATTACCTCTTTTTTAAAATGGAGAAAATTCCCATCGCTTGCTCCAAAGTGGTAAGAACTCAATGAGTTTTTATAAATAATTGGTGTAGGTTTTTTAAAAACCTTTTGAAGCAAAGAGTTGTATAAACTCTTTTTTCTTGTTCTAAAGAAGTATGAGTATATACATCTAAAGTGGTTGAAACCTTAGAATGTCCAAGTCTTCTACTGACTTCATTTATTATAATACCTTCAGTTAAAAGCATGGTTGCATGACTATGTCTAAACTGATGTAATGTAATAGTTCTTAAATTAGCCTTTTTACATGCACTTACTTTTCTTCGGTTAATAGAAGTAGGACTTAAAGGTTTCTTACCACCGAAAAGGAATAAATCTCTATTATCTCCTTCCTCATAATTTTTTATTAGTCTATTTAAATCTCTTACTAGATATTTATCTATTTTAACTTTACGAATACTTGAAAACGTTTTTGGAGTACCAATTTCACGTTTTCCATGAGAACTAATGGTTTTATTCACATTTATGTAATTACCTTTTAAATCACTTGTTTTTAATGCCATAGCCTCGCCTGGTCTTAAACCAGTATAAAACATCAAGTTAAAAAATTCACGATAGACTGGTTCGTCTATATACTTTATAAATTTATTAAATTCTTTTAAAGTGTAAAAGTCAGTTTTACTTTCTTCATATTTCTTTTTAAAACATCCAACATCACTTATTATTGTTTTGTCAAAATCATAATACTTATGACAGAAAGTAAAGAAACCACTTAGTAGATAGTAAAGTCCTTTATTATAGCTATTACTAAAATTTAAAGATAAAATATAATCTTCCCATTTGATTATAGTATCTCTACTAATTTCTTCAAGTTTCATACCTTTAAAATATGGTAACACTCTAGTATCAAAATTATAAACTAATGTATAGAAACTTTGTTTTTTTTGCTGTTTCTTGGCAAATTTTAAATAATTGGTATAAATTTCTTCAAAATACAAATATATCACTCCCCTGTAGGTGCAATATTATATACATTTTTCTAACTCATGTCAACCACCACGCTTATGCCTTATATAATAGCAGATTTTTTTAACAAAGTAAAGCAAAAAGCATTCAATACAAAAATAACGACGAGAGGGTAGAATTTTTGTATTGGAAGAAAAGAAATGTCCAAAGAAAATTTTTTGCTAACGAAGAAGGTCGTAAAATTTTCAGAACATTTCAATAAAGTAGGGTAAAATATAAAGAAGTCCTCCTATAATTGGTCGGACTAAAACAAAGTAAAGAAAAATAAAAAAAATAACTTCAAAGAAGTTATTTACTATTTCCCCAAGTTTTTGCATATAGCCCGGAAATTACCAACTATAGTTAGTCGTGCGTTTGTCGCAACCAACTTGAAACACGGTCCGTTCAAGAGGACAATTTAGGCAAATGTGAAATTTGCCTAAAAAGGCAAGTTGTTTTAAAGATATCAAAGCAACCTCCTAAGTAAAATTATATCACATTTTGCCAAACTAGTAAATATTTTGAGATTTAATCTCATTTTTAATTTTATTACGTTTAGAACTAATGTAGGCATTGAATAAAATTGTATGATTTCTTGCTACTTCTAGTTCAGTATACATTTCATGTTGTAATAAATAATCAAGTAAATCAGCATATTCAGTAATAGTATTATCAATAACTAGTTGTTGAAGATAAACACAGATAGTATTTACTTGACTATATGTTAAATCAACGTAGTCGTCAATGTTAAACCCATTTAAGTATTGAATATCTTTCTCACTATATTGTGCTTTTTCGGGGTTGTCCATGTGAGTAAGATATCTATAATAACCTTTAACTTGCTGTAATGGTATTGGTATAGGTTGATTAAGACTATCTGTTATGGTTTTAACATTGTTGAATGTAGTAGGACCACCAAAACATAAAATGACGTGGTAGTGTGGTTTTTTCGGTGTCCCATCCGGGTTTAAATCTTTATCATGATAAGGACTAAGACAGATAGGCAAGCCAGTAAGTTGAAGTTTATCTTTCCAGTCCTCAGGTGCACTTTCTAAGTAAAGTACGAAAGCCCAGTAACGATTTTTTTTCATAAAATCTACTTCCTTTCAAAATAGTATTAAATATTGTACAATTGTACCTTATATTAGTACATTTGTCACATGTCACAAGTCACCCATAGGGGGTGTCGTAGTACACCCCCTATTTGGGTTCCTATCTTTATCTACTTTTTTATAAAAAAGTAGCAAAAAATTTTTATATACTCGCCGTAAGGCACAACCTTTCAAAAAAATGAATTTTGAAAGGTTAAACAACATTATCTTCACTGTAATAAAAGTACAATTACGTATCCGGCATAATCGCTACGCTTTTATTCCGTTACTTCATTGACTTTTATTTTGACGTGCTGATTTGCTCAAAGGTATCGTATGAATTAGCGACCAGCAAATTGGCTTTACTTATAGTTGTGCTTATAATTGGTGCAATATACTCATTTTCTAAGTTGTCCCATTTCATATGTTCAGCGTCATAAAATGACTTTGTAAGTATTCCAAAGAAACCAAAAAAGTTAGTCATTGAGCATTCAATTTGATATCTACAGTAACGTCTTAAAGTTATATTTATTTCTAACCATTCTTGAGCAGTAGTAAGAAAAATAATTCTTCTTTTACGCATTTGACTTAAGAAAGATAAGACTTCTGTAGTCATTCTACTTGATTTTGTTAATGCAGTAAAAATTTCGTCATAAACTATAATACAGTCTGATTTATCTTTTAAGGCTAAAAGTTGGTCAAAACCTTCAAAGTATGTATATTCAATTCCATGTATGGTTTTAATATTAGCATAAATAGGTAAATCGGAGTTTTCTTTTAAAAATTCAACAACAGAATAAGTTTTACCGGAGCCTTGTTTTCCACAATAGCAATATACACCAAAAACTCCTCTGTTTATTTTAAACCCTTTCTTTAAAAAGGTTTTAAATTTAATTTTAATTTTTCTAATGAAAATCAAATATAGTATAACAAAAATTAATAATATAAATAATAAACTTATCATTTGTAATTCTTCACCCATCCTAAAATAATTTTGATAATAAAAACACTAAAAGTTAAAGTATATTTAAAAGTAAAATAAGAAATAACTATAGTAATTAATCCAGTAGGAATGCCTAAAACGTCTATAACCCAACCAATTGAAGTTAAACATAAATTAAGAAAATCTGTAATATAATTAGTAAACTTGGCTACATCTGGTAATAAATTCATAATAATTGCATCCAAAGGACTAATAATAATTTTGATTAATGTTGCAATTACTGAAAAGACTGTTTCAATGGTAGCACCTAATAAAGAACTCATAAATCTAACACCTCCAAATTGTTTTTATCTGAATCTAAAGTATTCTTGACAGTTTTAAAAATATCAACAGCAATAGCATAGACAACAATACCATAAAGTACAGTATGCCAAATAATTAATAATTCATTAACATAAGTTGAATAAACAGTACTAAAGCATGGTAAAGATATATTTTTATTTGTAAATGGTATTGGTAATGATAAAGGCTGACAAGACTTAGTAGATAAATTTTTAATGAAATTTAAAGGTGTTAATAAAATACCTGAAAGCCCATAAAAATCGTCTGAAATAATACCAGCAAGAATATCAAAATTATTACTTATACTTATGTTATCTGAAGTACGATTAACAAAGTCTCCTTTAATAGTAATTTCAGTAACGTTGCCATCTTCGTCTATACTTTTACCAGTAAAAGAATCTCTAACAAGGCTGTAAACAGAGTCACTCCAATAGATATTAGGTGTAATAAAATAGAGTATTTGGAATGAACCAGACCAACTGGCACCGTTATGGTTAACAATAGTACCATTAGCCAAGTCATAAGCACCTAAGAAGTAAATATTCATTATTAAGCCAGTGTTACCACCTAATGTATAATTATTAAATATAAGATTATTAAAAGTGCCATAATAAGAAGTAAATTTATTAACACTAATAGCAGAATTAATTACATTTTTATTAGTCAAATTTAAAAATGATGGTTCATTATAGAAAAAATCATTTTTTGAAACTTGAGTGTAATAAAAAAATGTATCTTTACTACTATCTGAATTACTAAATAAATATGTATTCTGACCGGAACTATCAAGTTGCAAAAACATGCACTGTGAGCAAATATCATTATTAATTAGTTGATTAGTATATGCACCTAAAGTATACTTAAATGTATCTTTTAAAATTTTAAAAGGGTTAGTATAATTTATTTTAATATAAATATTTTCATATTTAGTTAAATAGGTATCATAAACATAGTCTGTATAAACAAAAGAATTAATATCAAAACTAAAACTAAATTTTTTATTAGAATATGATGTAGTATAAGAAAAATTTGTAATTTTATCGTCTGATAACTTTTCATAATGCTTAAGACCATTATCATTAACTACAGCGTAGTATTCAATACTAGAAATAATCGGTTCTGCTTCAGTTTTAAATTCAAAACTTGTAGCAGCGTTATTAATATTTTTAGAGTCAATTATAAGTGCAGTATTGTAAACAAAACCACCAACTTGTGTAGCGGGTTCTTCATAACCTTTTTTATTATAGTAATAGGGTAGACTATTACTAAAGTTAGTATAATAATAATTAGTAATAGATGTATAAT
>CADBRL010000054.1 GCA_902797105.1 uncultured Erysipelotrichaceae bacterium | reverse complement strand
GAAAATAATGATTATGAGGCTTTTAAACCTTATTTGAAGGATGTAATTGAATATACTAAAAAATATTATGGTTATTTAAATAAAGGTGAGAATTTATATGATACTATGCTTAATAGTTATGAAGAAGGGTTAACAAGTAACGTAATAGATAAATTATTTAATGAACTAAAAGAAAAACTTGTTCCTTTGATAAGTAAACTTAATAATAAAAAAATAGATGTCAAAATGAATGTAAGTAAAGATGTGTTAATAAAGTGTGCTGAATTTATTTTAAATTATATGGGATTTGACATGAATAAAGGTGCTCTTGGAATTTATCCACATGGTTTTACGGAAAAAGTTGGTAATAATGATATTAGAATTGCTTTTAAGTTTACAGATAATCCATTTGATTTTGTGACAACTATTGTACATGAAGGTGGACATGGTATTTTAGAACAAAATGTTGATAATAATTTAACTAAATATGAATGTGCAACTTGTGATGGTATAAATGCATTACATGAAAGTCAATCAAGATTTTATGAAAATATTCTAGGAAGAAATATTAATTTTTGGTATCCAATATATGATGAAGTTAAAAATATGCTTGGTCTTGATATTAGTTTAGAAGAATTTGCAAAAGGATTAAATTGTGCGATGCCTAATTTGGTACGTACTGAAGCTGATGAACTTACATATTGTATGCACATTATTTTAAGATATGAAATTGAAAGAGATTTATTTAATGGTAATTTAAGCGTTGATGATTTACCTAAAGTTTGGAATAGAAAAATGAAAGAATATTTAGGTGTTCAAGTAACAAATGATAGTGAAGGTGTTCTTCAAGATGTTCATTGGGCTGAAGGAGATTTTGGCTATTTTCCATCTTACTTAATTGGTTCTATTTTTGATGGTATGTTCTTAGATGCTTTAAAAAAGAATTTAGGTAATATTGATGAAATATTAAAAACAGGTAATATAAAAGTTATAACTGACTATTTATGTAAAAATATTTATGTAAATGGTGGAGCTTATACTGGTGTTGAAGTTTTGAAAAAAATGGGATATGATAAAATTAGTGTGGAACCTTTAGTTAAATACTTTTATGAAAAATATGATAAATAGTTGGTGGTTATGAAAAGAAGTAGTGAGAGTTTATATAATTTATTTTGGATATTTATTGTTGGCTGTGTTGTGGGTTGGTTTGTGGAAGGTTTATTTTCCCTTATTAAATGGAAAGAGTTTATTAATCATTCCGCAGTTGTTATTGGACCGTTTAATATGGCTTATGGTCTTGGTGCTTTGATGCTTACAGCTCTTTTATATAAGTTTAGAAATGAAAAAAATATAAAAATATTTTTAATTGGTTTTATCGGGGGATCTATTTTGGAATATATAATGAGTTGGGGAATGGAACTGGTTTTAGGTTTTACTGCTTGGGATTATTCTAGAAAACCACTTAACTTAAATGGCAGAATATGTGTTAGATATTCCCTTTTTTGGGGACTTCTTGGTGTTGTATGGATTAAATATATTTATCCGTATATAACTAAATTACTTGAAAAGATGGATAAAAATCTTGGCAAAAGATTAGCAATATTTTTAAGTATATTTTTGGTTTTTGATATATTTCTTACAGGTGTTGCAATTAATAGAGCAAGAAATAAAGAAAAAGGTATTGAAGCTAAATATAAGTATGAAGAATTTTTGGATAAAACATTTAATAAGGAATATTTAAAAAATATGTATAATGATAGTTGGGGTGATTAGATGAAAATTGTAGTTTTTACTTGTAGTACAGGTGGTGGACATAATAGTTGTGCTAGATATATAGCAAGTGAGTTTAAAAAAAGTGGTATTTTTTGTGATGTGAAAGATTACATGGAACTTGCTGGGAAAAGAGCAAGCAAAAGGGCTGAAAAACTATATTTGAGTTCAACAAAAGGAAAGGGCAATATTTTTAAAACTGTTTATAAATTAGGCGAACTTTATAATAAAACAGGAATAAAGAGTCCAGTTTATGCTTTTAATAAAATGGTCGTTAAAAATTTAGATAATTTTTTAGAAGAAAATGGATATGATTTAGCAATAGGTACTCATGTATTTCCTTGCATGGCCTTAACAGAACTAAAAAATAAGAAAGATATTAAGTTTATTAATGTTGCAACTGATTATGAATGTATTCCTTTTTGGAATGAAACTAATCCGGATATATTTGTTATTCCAAGTGAGAAATTAACAAATAGATTTATAGAAAAGGGTATAAATAAAGATATTTTATTACCAATAGGCATACCAGTTGCATCAAGTTTTTTGGAAGCCAAAGGTAATATTCAGTTACCAAATGATAAAGATATTATTTTGCTTACATCAGGTAGTATGGGCTTTGGTGAGATGGAAGAATGTGTTAAAAAAATACTTGAAAAAATTGATGCTTATTTAGTTGTGGTATGTGGAAGTAATGAAGCTTTAAAAGAAAAATTAGAAAAAATAGATAATAAAAATTTAATTGTTAAAGGCTTTATTAATAATATAAATGAATATATGAATAAGGCAAGTGTAATAATTGCAAAACCTGGTGGACTTACCTCAACTGAAATTACAATGATGAGAAAGCCTTTTGTGCTTATGATGCCAATTCCTGGTGTGGAAAATTATAATGCTTTATTTTTTGAAAGTAATGGCATGGGAATGCGTGCTAAAAATCCAGATGAAGTTGTAAGTGTTACACAAAAAATACTTGATGATAAAACTATTCAAGAAGAAATGATAAATAATCAAAAGAAATATATAAATAGAAATAGTGCTAAAGATTTAGTAGATTATGTTTTAAATAAATGGTATACTAATAAATAGTTAAGGTGATATAAATGAATGAAGAAAAAATAAGTATGTTAGAACGTTATGGTGTTGATTTAACAACTAAAGAATATATAACTGACCCAGCAATTGCTAGAGATGATGAAATAAAACAAGTTATTTTGACTCTTTTGACACCAGAAAAAAGTGCTTTACTTGTTGGTAAACCAGGGATTGGTAAAACAGCCATAGTGGAAGGCCTTGCTTATAGAATACAAAAAGGTTTAGTTCCTGATGCACTAAAAAACTATAGTTTAATTAAAGTTAATATTACAAGTTTAATTGGTGAAACTATGAGTGATGGACAAATTGAAAATAGAATTGATTTACTTGTTCGTGAACTTTCTGAAAGACTTAATACAATTATATTTATTGATGAAACTCATTTGCTGGTTAATAAAGCTGGGGGAATGGATTTTGCAAATATGCTTAAAGCAGGATTAGACAGAGGTCAAATTAAAATGATTGGTGCTACAACTACGGAAGAATATGAACAATATATTTTAAGGGATAGAGCTTTTCTTCGTAGATTTCAAAAAATTGATGTTTTGGAAGCTGATAAACCAACTGTTGTTAAGATACTTATGGGTACTATTCCTAAACTTGAAAAACAAATCGGAGTTAAAATTAATTATCAACCTTTTGTGACTGAAAAAATAATGGCTTTTATTGTAAATATGACTGATGAATATAAAAGAGTTTATGAAATTGCAAGTAGATATCCAGATATTTGTTTAACTATTGTTGCTAATGCTTTTACTTATGCTTTGTATGATAATAGAAAAATAGTTTCGATTAAAGATTTTTATAAAGCTATTTGTAATGCTAAAAATGTTTATGAAGATGTAAAAGTAAAAGAAATTGAAAATTTTAAAGTTCAATTTAAAGATTTAATTGATGCTGAAGGTGTTAATTTAGATGATAAAGACTAGTTGGAAGTAAAAAAATCTTCCCACGGGTCTTTTTTCTTTAGCCTTTGTATAGCTTTAGCCATGGTTATTTCATTGGGCTTTATTTTATCTAGTTCATTCCACGCTATTGGCATTGATACAGGAGCATTTTTTCTAAGTCTTATAGAATATGGTGCAACAGATGTAGCTTTTTTTTGATTACGTAGGTAATCTATAAATATTTTTCCTTTTCTTGTATCTTTTCTAATATTTGTTGTGTATTTATCCGGATAAGTACTTTCCATAAGGAGTGCTATATTTTCTGATATTTTATAAAATTTAGTCCATGAGATTTTAGTGTTAATTGGCACAACGATGTGATAACCTTTGCCACCACTGGTTTTTAAATACGATTTTAGATTTAATTTGTCTAAAATTTCTTTTAAGTCTTTTACGCCTTGTCTTAATGTATCCATTGGTAACTTTTCATCTGGGTCTAAGTCAAATACCATCATATTTGGTGAATTTATTTTACTCGCATTTGCTCCCCACACATGAAATTCATAACTATTCATTTGTACTTCACTTAATAATCCAAGTTTATCTAAAATGTAATAATAATCTTTTTCTTTGTCACTTTTGGAAGTTATATTTATTTTTTCCAAATATTCGTCTTTATTTTCTAAATGTTTTTTATAAAATGTACCATTTTTGACTCCGGAAGGGGCACGAATAACACTTATAGGCCTGTTTTCAAGATATGGCAACATTCTATCCGCAACTTTTTTATAGTAATTCATAATATCATTTTTGGTTATATTATCAATTATTTTTTTGTCTTTGTTTGTTATTTCAATGGTCTTGTTTTTAGAACTATTTTTTATTTCTTTGAAAGTTCTTCCTGTTTTAATACTTCTTTTATATTTTTTTATATCAATATAATTTTCAAAATAATCTTTATCTTTAATAAGAAGCCAGTTATTATCTTTAAAATGAGTTAAAGTCCACATACCTTTAAGACGTTTGCCATGTAAAATAAATTTTATTAAATTTTTTTCATATTTCACTTTTTCATAATATCCTTCATCAAAAAGTGAAACTGTGCCACCGCCATATTCACCAGCAGGAATTGTTCCTTCAAAAGTGCGGTATGATAAGGGATGGTCTTCGACATGAACTGCTAAACGTTTGTCTTTTGGATTGTATGATGGTCCTTTAGGTACTGCCCATGAAGGCATTGTACCATTATTTTCTAGTCTTAAATCAAAATGGTCTTTTCTTGCTAAATGATGTTGAACACAAAATTTAAGTTTTTTGTTTGGTTTTGATATTTTACCAATTGGTTCTTTTGTTTTACTAAAATTTCTTTTTTTATTGTATTTTGTTAATTTCAAAATAATCACCATTTATAGTTTGCTTATATTTGCTTTGTGTATGCAAATATTTTATAGAAGAGTTTATTGAAAATTTGGAAAAAGAAAATTTAATAAATGTGTTGTCGTTTTTATAGATGTTAAATTAAGTGCAGTTCCTTTTTTGTTATTATACGAAAATAAAAAATCCCTTATTTTAAGGGATTTATTTACTCTATATGGGGCACAATAAGGGAATCGAACCCTTGCATACCGGAGCCACAATCCGGCGTGTTAACCACTTCACCAATTGCACCATGACTTGGTATAACTTATATTACCAAATTTTTTTTCAAAAAGCAATACCCTAAACGCAATTTTTGTGATATTATTATATTATGGAGATGATTTAAATGAATGAAGTAACAAAAGTTTTGTGTGAAAGACGTAGTATAAGAAAGTTTAAAGATAAGCAAATTCCTAGAGAAATCCTTGATGAAATACTTAAATGTGGTACTTTTGCTCCGAATGGGAAAAGTAAACAAAGTGCTAAAATTGTAGTTGTTCAAAATAGAGAATTAATTGAAGAAATAGCTAAAGTAAATGGTAGTTTTGTTAATAAAGTAGGTTTAAATCCTTTTTATAATGCTCCGACTTTAGTGATTGTTTTTGCGGATAAAAATGTTTCAACATATGTTGAAGATGGATGTGCTGTTATATCTAATATGGTAAATGCTGCATTTAGTTTAGGTGTTGATAGTTGTTGGGTTCATAGAGCTAAAGAAACATTTGAAACTGATTTTGGTAAGAAATTGATGTCTAAATGGGGACTTGGTGATGAATATATTGGAATTGGTAATGTTGTTTTAGGTTATCGTGATATGATTTTGCCACCAGCAATGACTAGAAAAGAAGATTATATAATATTTGATAAATAGGTGATTTATGAAAAAAGAAAGAAGTGTAACTGTTCTAAGTATAGTTTTTAATGCTATCATAACATTAGCTAAAATATATGCCGGTTTGATATTTAATTCTTATACTTTAATGGTTAGTGGTTATAATACTTTAAGTGATACTGTTTTGGACTTTGTTGGCTTTAGTGGTTCAATATTTAGAGGTAGAAGAGCAAGTAGAAAAGAACCTTTTGGTTATGGTAAGCCTCAGAGTTATGCTAATATCTTTTTAGGTGTTTTATTTTGTTTTCTTGGATTATTTATAATAATTAAATCTTTTTTTCTAAAATTTGTAGAAACGGATTTAAAAATATTATTAGTTTTGTTGGTAGTTGGAGTTGTTAAATTAGTTTTTAGTAATTATTTATTTAAAAATGCTAAAAGTATTCAAAGTGAAATGTTAATGGATATGGCTCATGTTTCATATTATGATGCTGTATTAACTCTTGGAAGTGTGTTTTTTATATTTTTAGGTAGTATAATGCCAGTTTTTGATTTAATTGGTTCTATATTTATGGGCACCATCCTTATATATAAAGGTATAAATATTGTTGTAAGTAATTTGATATCTTTGAATTGTCAAAATGACCAAAGTAAAAAAGTAATTAAAAAAATTGAAAATGTTATAAAGGATGGTGAAGGTATTAGCTATTCTAATTGTAATTTAATTAATGTTAATAAGTATTATAAGGTTGTTATTGAAATACTTGTTGATGAAGATGTTAATTTACATGATTTAGTACTTTGGGAAGAATATTTGAAAGGCAATATTAAAGCTGAAAAGATAAATGTTAAATTTGTGGAGTTCTTAGTTTATAAAAAATAATTTGTGAAAGTTTTGTGAATATTAGCACTTATACTTGACAAGTGCTAAATATAGTAATATAATGATAGTGTTAATTGAGAGAATTAACAAATAAAAAACATTTTCAAAGTATAAACATAAAGAATTTGAAAATATTAAATATGAAAGGATGATGATATTTATGTTACCAAGCAGAATGTTTTTTGATGATATGTTAAGTGATTTAGAAAAAGAAAGTAAGATGAAATGTGATATCTTTGAAAAGGATAATAAAGTCTTTATAGAAATGGATGTTCCAGGATATGACAAGAAAGATATAAAAGTTGAATGTAATAAAGGAAATATTGTTGTTAAAGCTGAACATCATGAAAAACATGAAGACAATAAAAAATATCTTCATAGAGAAAGAAAAATGTATGGTAGACTTGAAAGAAGTTTCCATTTAGATGATGTTGATGAAGACACTATGGAAGCAGAATTTAAAGATGGTATTTTAACTATTAGTGTTTCTAAAGTTGATGAAGATAAAAATAAAAAATATATTGAAATAAAATAAATATAAAAGTGCACTTAATGGTGCATTTTTTTAATAATAAATTTTGTAATATTTTGTCGGTTTATTAGAAGTTTTGATATCATTTGTCGATAGTATTGAAAGACTTATAAATATCTGTATAATAACATCTTTGAAAGGAGTAATTATATGAATACAACTAAAAGAGAATTTGTACTTCTAACTGATAAATTTGCCAAAATACTTTTTAATACTAAAGTTGGACAAAAATATTTAACTAAACTTATAAGTTTAATTATTGATACACCAGTTGAACTTCTTGGTCAAAATTTTATTCCATTAAATCCACATATTTCAGTACATCCAGATGTTGTAAGTAGTGAAGCGGATTTAGTATACGAAAATGGTGATATTTTTGTTAATTTAGAAATTAATTTTCATGATAGTTATAAGTTAAATAATAAAAATCAAATTTATTTGCATCAATTAATATTAAGACAAGTATCTTCTGATAAAGAATATACTAATATTAAAAAAGTTTATCAGATTAATCTAAATGGTTATGATGAATTTAAATGTAATGAGTTTATATATCGTAGTAAAGTTATTGAAGAAAAGTATAATATTGAAAGATATGACAATTTAGAAATTATTGATATTAACCTTTACAAACTTTATGAAATGGATTATAATTTAGTTATGGAAGGCACAGATGAACTCAAGAAATTGTTATATCTGTTTGTATGTGATGATAATGATTTGTTGGTTCGTTTGTATGAAGGTGATAGGTTCATGAAGAAAGTTTTAAAAGAAGCTAATCGTTTAAAAGTAAATATTGATGACCTTTTACTTTATGACAAAGAAGAGATAAAACGTGATGTGTATGAAGCTGGAGTAAAAAGAAGAAATTCAATTGAAATAGCCATTAATCTTGTGAAAAATACTAATTTACCATTACAAGTAATAGCTGATAATACTGATTTGGCATTGTATGAAGTTGAGAAACTAAAAAAACAAATTGATGAAGGAGAAATTTAATATAGGTTTTAAAATACCTATATTTTTTTTGAAAGGTATGATAGAATAAAAATGAGGTTATTGAATATGGATGAACTAAAAAAATATGGCGATAATATTGTTATCAATGATTATGAAATTAGCGTGTTAAGTAAATGTAATATTGATGTAACTAAATGTAAAACAATAGCAGAAATCTTACTTCTTATTGATAGATATTTAGATGATGCTGATTTAGAAGATGAAGAGTATGAAGAAATAGATTTTGTTGCAAATAATTTGAGTGAAAGATTATATTATATGGGGAATAAATAATATGAAAAAGAATAAAAAGAGATTACTAATTAGTATTTTAGTTTTATTTGTTGTATGGTGTGGTATTCTAGTATTTATCATTATTGGCGATAATAATAACAAAGAAGAGAAAGATGTACTTGGTAGAAAATATTACTACACTTGATAATATTAATATAAAAATTGGTAATGATTTTTATATTAGAGATGAAGGTGAAAAACTAGTAATTTATGATTTTAATAACAATTTTATTAGTGAATATACAAATGAATATACAAGTTATGAAATATTTGATAAAAGATTAATTATTGTAACAAATAAAAATAATAAAAAAATAATTAATAAGAATGGTCATCAAATGACAGCAGGAAGTCATGTTAAGTATTCTCAAGATAATAAGTATATTTTAGTTGATAATGTTGTGTATGATTATAATTTGAGAAAAGTTTATGTATTAGATTTTAATGGAGATTTTGAATATAGTGCAGAATTTGTTAATGATCTATTAATTGTTAATTCTTATCAAAAAAATGATAAAAGTGTTATAGTTGATTTAAATACTAAAAAGGTATTATGGAGTGATTTTATTAGTTCATCTTCGTATAGTAATGAAGATGAAATTACTTATTTTAGGTTTTCTTTAAATAATAAAGGTTATTTATTAGATGTTAAAACTAAACAGATTGTATATGAGGATATAACTTATAAAGATGAAAGTTATATGGATTATAATACATTTACATATAAAGATAATATTATGTATATTGATAATGGTGTTTTATATGGTGAAAATACTAAAATTAATAATAAATATGTAATGAATAAAGATAATTGTGAAAAGGGTTATAAATTAAAAGATAGTAAAAATAATATTATTATTGATAAATGTATGTATGCTTATAAAGAATTATTTGATGATTCAATACTTGGTATTGATGAAGATAATTATATTTTATTTTATAAAGATAAAGAAATTAGTGGGGGAGAAATTACTTTAGAAGGTGATTATATTAAAGTTGCAGCATTCTTAGATTTACTCGGGGATGGTACAACTTATAAATATTATGATAAGAATTTAAAACAAATAGATGTAGATGAAGATACAAATATAACTTACTTATCTAATAATTTCTATAGTGGTTATAATTATTCAGATTATAAAACTTCTACTTTAGATAAAGATTTAAATGTAATAGATAATAATTTAAATAATATTGTTTGTAATAATAATGGTTATTGTGATGTATCTAAAGGTATATATGAACATTATTTATATAAAGATGGTAAGAAACTTGTAAATGATACTTTTGTAAATATAACTATAAATGAAGATGAAATAATACTTGAAACATTATATAAAACTTATATAATAAAGCTTGGAATAGATAAAAATATAAAGTTAGATTTTAGTTTTAATTTTAATATGGATATAGATGATATAATAAGTAAATATGATTTAAAAGATATAGAGTTTAAAATAAATAAGAATGAAGATTTATTTAAAAAGTTTACTTATATAATAGAAAACAATTATATGTTACTTGATCATAAAAAAGAAGTTTATGATTTATTTGAAGTAATAGCTGATAATAAAAATTATCTTGATGAATTTTATTTTTTACATAAACTTGGATATTTAAATATTCATAATACTGAGGTTTTACTTGAAGGTAAAGCTGCGGGTACTTATCAAGATTTTAATACTAGAATTGATTTGTCTTCTGATATAGATAGAGTTATTTACCATGAGCTTATACATTTTATTGATTATTCTATTAAAGGTTCATCTAGTACAATTTTATATAAATGTGGTGATAAAATAGATCTTTATGAGGCTGTGCCTAATATACCTGATGGTTGTTATTATGTAAGTGTTCCTTATTCTAATTATATTACAGAAGCTGGAGCAGAAAGTTTTACATCTAAATATTTTACTAAGGAAGTTTTAGCTTATAATTTTGCTACTTATTACTTGAATGCTTTAGAATATATTTATGGAAGTGATACTTTAAATAAATGGTATTATGGTGATCATAATTATTTTGTTAAAACTTTATATGAAGAATTTAATGATGAAAAAATAGTTACAAGAATATTTGAAGCTTTAAGTGGTACGACTTCTTTAGATAGGGGACCAATTAAAGATATTGATTATTTAATGGATATATTAATTGATTTATATAAAAAACATAATGGTGAAGATTATTTAAGTGATAAGAAGTTTACTTTTTTACTTAGACCTATACTTGGCTATGATAATGTTAATAAGTCTAAATATTATAATGAATTTAAAGTTTTAAATAATATGAATTATGGTACTTTAGTAAATTTAAAGAATGAAATTGGATATGAAAATTATAGTACTCATATTGACCCAATAATTATTAATGATAAAGTGTATTTAAGCTGGAGTGCTTGGAATAGTAAAATAGCTAAGAGTGCAGTTATTTGGATTAATTATGATTTTGATAATGATAAAGTTAATGATTATGTTGTAGTTGAAAAATAAAAGTAAGTTTTATATTAATG
>CADBRL010000053.1 GCA_902797105.1 uncultured Erysipelotrichaceae bacterium | reverse complement strand
TTGGCTTCATCACGTAATTCATCTTTAATATTAACAAAACCAAGCAAACATAAATTATCCATGTTTTTGCCATAAGCAAATATAAGAACTCTTCCTGAAGATTTAGTATAGCTTTCAATTTTCTTTTCAATCATTTTTTTATTTAATAAACTTACTTCTTTACCAAAACTATTTAAATATGTTTTACATTTAGAAAGTAGTACTTCTTTAGCACCTTTTACAAGTATAGTTCCATCACTTAATGTTACACTACTATATTTAATGGCACTATCAAATGGCGTTTTGTTAATTATTTTTTTATTTATTTCTTTGCTTTTACCAATAAATTTAAGTAATGCTCTATCAGTTGAATTACCACCAATAATATTATCGTCACTTATAATACTAGCGTTATTATAAAAAAATGAAGAATAAATAACTTCATAATTAACGCTTTTTTTTAAATCTAAATTGGATTTATAAACTTTTAAATCTGGTGTTACAAATTCTGTTACTTTTAATACTCCTTTTGTTAAAGTACCTGTTTTATCAGTAAGAAGGACATTTAAACTTCCAGATGTTTCAATACCCACTAGTTTTCTAACTAAAACATTATCTTTGAGCATTTTTTTCATATTACTTGATAAAACTAACGTAATCATCATGGGAAGACCTTCTGGAACTGCTACCACAATGATAGTTACTGATAAAGTTAATGCATAAAGTAAATGATTAAACATAACTGGAAAATTAGTGACTGTGGCCATAATTAAATCTAAGTCAAAATGATTTTCAAGAACTATACTAGAAAAAAGATAAGAAATTGATGCTAGGAAGGCACCAACATAACCTATTCTACTAATTGTTTTTGCTAAACCTCTAAGTTTTATTTTGAGAGGACTTTCTGGCACAACTTCTTGAAGTTCTTGAGAAATTTTACCTAGAATTGTATTATCACCAATAAACCTTACTAGCATTTCTGCTTCACCATTATAAACTACAGAACCACGAAATACTCTGTTATTATCGGATATGACTGGACCATTTTTACTTAACTTCTTTGCTTCTTTAGTTTCTCCATTTAATGCTGACTCATCAACACTTAAATTACCTTTTACTAAATAACCATCCGCAGGAACTTTGTCACCACTACTTAATATGACAATATCCCCAACAACAATTTCACTAGATGGTATTTCTATTATTTTTCCACTTCTTCTAACTTTTGCACTTGTTTTTAACTGCTCTTCTTGAAGTCTAGAAAACGCTTTTTCAGAACCATATTCACTTATACTTGAGATAAATGATGCTAAAAATATTGCTATCAAAATACCTACTGTTTCGTACCAATCAAAGTCACGAAATAATACTACAACTTTAATTGCTAAAGCTATAAGTAATATTTTAATAATTGGATCTCCGAGCGACTCTAATAAAAGATGCATAAAAGTATTTTGTTTTTGTTTTGTTATTTCATTTGTACCATATCTTTTTCTAGATTCGATTACTTCTTTTTCATTTAATCCCATGTGCCGTTCCTCCCAGAATAATAATATGTACAAGCTATCCTAAGTAGAACAAAAAAAGTTTACTTGTCATTATAAATGTTCAAGTAAACATCAACCTTAATAAAAAGTAAGCACTGACGTTTGAAAATCAAATGTTTCTTTTTTTATTATATGAATTTTTCTTTCATATGTACTTATGTTACCATTTGATATTAAAAACATTGGTTAAACAATTGTCATTTGCTTATAGAAAAAATATTTATCCTTTAGTTTCATTATCTTGTGTTTTTTTCACTTCTATGAGATCTGCTATTCCACCTGCACTCATCGTAGACATAAGTCCTACTAAAATTGAATTAAGTAAGTTGTCATCAAGTTTTAAAAAGAAACAAATTATCCCACTAATTATACCTATTACAACGTTTTGAATAGGTATAAAATTATTAGGTAGTTTCTGAGTAAACATTTTAGTTATGGCTCCAAAAATGTATGCTACAAGCATTATGACTACTGATAATGATATAGTCAAGATATCACCCCCTTTAAGGTTTCTTCTTACTATATCTTATGAGCTAGTCCAAAATCGATAAATTACTTATGTCCCATTAAATAACTACTATCGTATATTTTTACTTCTTCGATTACCTGAAAGTAATACATTTGTAAAGTAATTATTAAATTTTTCAGTAAATAATGTACAATGTTTTATTTCTTCTTCAATATGTTTATGTTTAATTAATTTGATTTTTTTATTGTTTATATTTATACCATGTT
>CADBRL010000052.1 GCA_902797105.1 uncultured Erysipelotrichaceae bacterium | reverse complement strand
TTAAAGATTAGTTTGTTTTTATTTATTAGAATAAACTAAGTTGAGCAGATTCAGGCATTCCTTCGAAAACTCCGAGTTCACGCAATGAATTTATAGTTGTTTGATTTACTTTTCCACGGACTTGAAAGTCTTCAACACAATAAAATGGTTTCTTATCTCTTTCTTCTACTATTTTATTTGCAACGTTTTCACCAAGACCATCAACAGCCATAAATGGTAAATATAGACATTTATTTTCTTCATCAATATAAAATGTTTTAGCAAGTGACTTAGTTATATCTATATTTTTAAAGGTAAATCCACGAGCTAACATTTCAAGTGCAACCGCTAGAGTATCCCCTACTGCTGACTCTTTAGCTGATGCTCCAAAGCCTTTTTCTTTTATTTCAATAAGTCTTCTTTTAATACCATCGTAGCCTTTAAGCATAGCATTTACATCAAAGTCACTTCTTCTTATACTAAAGAATGCTGAATAATAATAAAGAGGATAATAGACTTTAAACCATGCAACACGATATGCCATCATAACATAAGCACATGCATGAGCTTTCGGAAACATGTATTCTATTTTTCTACAACACTCAATAAACCACTCAGGAACACTAAACTCTCTCATGTATGCTACATGTTCAAGCCATGTATCTGGTTCTTTTTTAGCTTTTCCTTTACGAACAAATTCAGATATTTTGAAGGCTCTAGATGGATCTAGACCATAGTTTATTAAACTAACCATAATATCATCACGACAACCAACAACTTCATTAAATGAAGCTACGTTATTTACAATTAAATCTCGAACGTTTCCTTGCCATACATTAGTACCGTGAGATAAACCTGCGATCTTAACTAAGTCTGCAAAGTGTGTAGGTTTAATTTCAAGAAGCATGTTTATAGCAAAGTTTGTACCAAATTCAGGAATACCTAAAGTTCCTGTTTTACATAAAATTTGCTCTTCCGTAACACCTAAAGCTTTCGGAGATGTAAATAAACTAATTATATTTTTATCATCAAATGGAATTTCTTCTTTAATATTTATGCCTGTTGTATCACCTAAATATCTTAACATTGTTGGATCATCGTGTCCAAGAATATCTAGTTTTAAAACATTATCATGAATTGCGTGGAAATCAAAATGTGTTGTATACCAAGTGCTATCTGGTTCATCTGCGGGATATTGATATGGTGTAAAATCAAAGACATCCATATATTGAGGAATAACAATAATACCACCAGGATGTTGACCGGTTGTTCTTTTAACACCAGTACAACCTATAGCAATACGCTCTATTTCCGTATTATTTAAAATAATACCTTTATCTTCACAATATGCTTTTACATAACCAAATGCAGTTTTATCCGCAACAGTTGAAATAGTACCAGCACGATAGGCATGATCTTCACCGAATAGTACCTTTACATGGTTATGGGCATCAGCTTGATTATCACCAGAGAAGTTAAGGTCAATATCTGGAACTTTTTCCGCTTTAAATCCAAGGAATGTTGCAAATGGCATATCTTGACCTTCTTTTTTTAATTTTGTTCCACATTCACAAGTTCTATCAGGCATATCATAACCAGATGGATAAAGGCTAGCTAAACTTTCGCCATTTTCATCTTCAAAATAAGATTTTTTACACTTTGGACAAACATAATGTGGTGGAAGCCCATTAACTTCCGTAATTCCCATCATGGTGGCAACTAAACTTGAACCAACAGAACCACGAGAACCAACAAAGTAACCATCTTCGTTTGATTTTTTAACTAATTTTTCCGCGATAAGATAAATAACGTCATATCCACCACCAATGATACCAGCAAGTTCTGCTTCAAGTCTT
This sequence comes from uncultured Erysipelotrichaceae bacterium, assembly GCA_902797105.1. Taxonomy (GTDB): domain Bacteria; phylum Bacillota_I; class Bacilli_A; order RF39; family UBA660; genus Onthocola_B. The sequence continues at coordinate 22,231 of CADBRL010000052.1, read as the reverse complement.
TCTTCAATATTCTTTGGAAGTGGATCACCATATATTTCATGAGCTTTATTATAAACCATTTCTTTAGTTACTTCAGCACTATTTTCCAGAACCGGAGTATATAATTTATCTCTAATTATTTGTAAATGTTCTACCATATCAGCTATTTTATTAGTATTTGTTACAACTATTTCTTTAGCTAAATCATCACCCAAGAATGAAAACGCATCAAGCATTTCTCTAGTTGTCATAAAGTACATGTTTGGTAATTCAATATCAGGTCTATTAAGTGGATGGATTTTACCATTAGTTTTTTGATGAACAATAACTTTACGATAAATTAAATCTTCAGGTCTTAAATTATGAACATCACCAGTTGCACAAACAAGTTTACCCATCGATTTAGCAAGTTTTACAAGTCTTGCAACATAACCTTTATATTCAAGTTCATTATGAAATTTTTTATCTTCACCAATTAAATGTGAACAGCTTGAAGCTGGTTGAACTTCAATATAATCATAAAAATTCATTAAATCTCTTAAATCATCATCACTCATGCCATAGCCTTTATCAAATACTTCACCATTAACACAACCACTACCAACAATTAAGCCATCACGCAAATTAATTAAATCTGTTCTTGGTAATTTAGCATCTTTTCCTTTATATAAATACTTAGTATTAGCAAGTGAAATAATCTTAAATAAATTTTTAAGACCAACTGGATTTTTAGCAATCACTGTTAAATGAAATGGTCTTGCAAATTTGATGGCATTTTCTTGGTCTGCTAAAGTTTCTAAATCTAAAGTTGTTTTAATATTTTGAGATTTTAATTCATATAGCATTTTATAGAAACACTTACTTGTTCCTTCACAGTCATAATCAGCTCTATGATGTTTATCTTCATCCCATTCAACTTCTAAATTTTTAACAAGAGTTGAAAGCTTATGATTACGCCAATCAGGATACATATTTCTGGCAAGTCCCATAGTATCTACGACAGTATTATTAAACTCACCTAAATTGTATTTTTTACATGCACTTGTAACAAAGGAAATATCAAATTGAGCATTATGAGCTACTAAGGGTCTATCTCCGCAAAATTCTAAGAACCTTCTTGTTACATTTTCTTCACTATCTTTACCTACTAGCATTTCGTCAGTAATATTAGTTAGTTCAGTAATAATCTTTGGAAGTGGTGTTGGACAAGCAATTAGTTCATCAAATCTATCAATAATTTCATCATTTTTAACTTTAACTGCTCCAATTTCTATCATTTGGTCAATTCCACTATTAAGTCCTGTTGTTTCAGTATCATATACAATGTATTCTTGATCAAATAGTGAATATTCTTTATTTTTGAATACTATTTTAGACTCAACATCAACAATATTAAGTTCAGCTCCATATAAAGCTTTAAACTTATCCTTATCTTCTTTGCCTTTATTGGCTTTTTGTAAAGCATTATAAATATCTGGATAAGCCTGAAGTGAATTATGATCAGTTACTGCAACAGCTTTATGACCAAGTTTCATAGCAAATTTAGCAAGTGTAGCAGTTGGAACTACCCCATCCATCATACTCATCATTGTATGAGCATGAAGTTCAACTCTCTTTTCTTCTTCTTCATCTTTAACAGACAAATCTTTTGATGGAATAATTTCAATATTTCGAGCATTAATTACCATTTGATGCAAATATTCATCCATTTCCATGTGCCCATGAATTCTATACCATGAACCTACATTAAGTTTTTTATTTAAAATACCAAATTCTTCTTCATTAAATCTTACAATTTTCATCGGATAACTATCAGTTTTATCTGATACTTTCAAATTCATAATAAAAATTGGACCTTTTTTTCCTTGCCTTTCTGTTACTTCTTTAGCAAAAATATAAACTTCAATTATAATATTTTTAGTTTCACCAAGAATATTATTTAATTTTACAACTTCTCCGTCTTTATGAGCTCCAAGTATAACTGGACTTTCTTCTTTTTTAGAAACCATACTTTGTTTTTCAAGTTCTATTTCTTCCTGAAGATTTTTTCTTTCATCCTCACTAATAATTACTTCAAGTTTATAATTTCCAAGCCCATATCTTTGCAAATTATTTAAAAGCATTGTTCCTTCATGAATTAAATCACTTTTTTCAAAATCATTTAAAACATGAAAATAAATTGTATCATTTACAACTTCAATATTACTTTTTTTTACGCTTATTAAAGATGGTCTTTTTAAAATAATATCATCAATCAAATAATCTATATAACTTACTATATCTTCATGTGTAACATTATCATAATTCATAATAATTTCACATGGTTTATCACCATTAATACCATTTAAAGCACTTAAAAATAATCTATTAATATTACTTATTGGTAAGACATTTGTATTTTTAATATATACATAAAATTTATTTTCGTTTTTCTTTAAAACTACTCTATCTAAATTTGCTTCATTAAATAATTCATCTTCAAAAGAAATACTTTTAAAAAATCTATTTAGTTCTTCATTCATCTTAAACCACCTTCTTTATATTATTAACTATTATACTTACTTTGTCAAATCTTTTTGATACATTACCACTAATCTCTACTAAATCACCAACTATTAAATCATTTATTAAATCTATCTTTCTAGGAAAAATAGTAAAATCACTTGATCCTGTTTCATCACTTGCACTAATAAACGCCATATTTTCATTTTTCTTAGTTTTAATATTACTTATCCTATTTATTAAAACAACACACTTAATATTTTTAAATAAATATTTTTCTAACATTTCAAGTTTCATCACATTTTGATACCTACTTGCAGGATGGTTACTTATAAAATATCCAAAACATTCAAGTTCATTATTTCTTTTTACTTCATCACTATAATCATCTAACTCTACAATAATTGGTTTTTTTATTAAGTCATCATTAATATCTGCAAAATTTAATGCTACGGCAATGTTTTCTAAAAGTGTATGACTGTTTATATTAAAGGATCTAAAAGCCTCCGCTTTAACCAAAATTTTTAAAATATTCTCATTCAATATATCTTTATTTTTACAAACAAAATCAAAAAAATCAATATATCCATTTCCACGATTTTGAATAATTTTATTACTTAAATCACTTTGAATACCTTTTATTTGCCAAAGTGGCATTATAAGTCTATTATCATTAATATAAAATTTATCATAACTTAAATTAATGTCAGGCTTTTCTAATTTTATTCCTTTATTTTTAAGATATGTCATAAGTTTTAAAAACTTTTCACTATCCTTATTATTAATCATTTCAATAATAAAATGTGCCGGATACTTTACTTTTAAATATGCCATATCATAACTTATTTTAGCATAAGCAACAGAATGAGCTTTATTAAAACCATAGCTTGCAAATTTAACTATTAATTCATATATTTCCTTTGCTAAAGATGCATCATATCCATTATTTATGGCTCCATTTATAAATTTTTCTTTTTCTTCATTAATTACATTTTCTTTTTTCTTAGAAATTGCCCTTCTTATTATGTCAGCTTCAGCATAAGAAAAGCCTCCAATTTTGCCCAAAATGGCTATTATTTGTTCTTGATATAAAATTATACCATAAGTATCTTTTAAAATTGGTTTTAAATCTTCATGCAAATAACTAATTTCTTTTTTACCATTTTTTCTGGCAATATATTCATCAGCTTCTTCTAGAGCACCAGGTCTACCTAAAGCAAGAGATGCTACTAAATCATTGAATGAATTCGGTTTTAATTTCATTATTAAATTTTTCATAAGTGGGGTTTCAAACTGAAATATTCCTTCTGTTTTGCCAGATGCAAGCAATGAAAATACCGCTTTATTATTTAAATCTATATTTTTTAAAGCATTGGTTCCAACTTCATCTAAAATATTTTTAATAGTTGTTAAATTTTTAAGAGCTAAAAAATCCATTTTAAGAAGACCAATACTTTCCAAATAATCCATAGTTACACCAGTAATTAAAGTATAATTTTCATAATGAATTGGTATAATTTCATCTAAAGGTATTGAAGATATTACTACTCCGGCAGCATGAGTAGATGTATTTTTCTTTAAACCTTCTAGATGCATCGATATATTATATAGCTTTTTAAGTTCATTATAATTAGCCAAATACTTTTGTACTTTGTTATCTTTTAAATTATCTTCTAAAGTAAAATTTGCATTTATACATTTTATAAAATTATCAAGTAATATTTCATTAATAAACAAAATTTTTCCTATTTCTCTAAGAACCAATTTGCTTTTTAAAGTTGTAAATGTTAAACCTAAAGCAACGTTTGATGTTCCATACCGATTTCTTACATAATCAATCACTTCTTCTCTTTTTAAAGCATCAAAGTCAATATCAATATCTGGCATAGTTACTCTTTCAGGGTTTAAAAATCTTTCAAACAATAAATTATACTTTAAAGGGTCTATTTCAGTTATGCCAATTGAATAACTAACTAAAGAACCAGCTGCAGAACCACGGCCTGGACCTACTAAAATATTATTTTTCTTAGCAAACAATACATAATCATAAACTATTAAAAAATAATCTACAAACCCCATTTTATTTATAATACTCAATTCATAATTTAACCTTTTTATGTAACTTTCAGGTATTTTACCATTTAATCTTTTATTTAGACCCTTCATACAAAGATTATACAAAAATTCAAAAGAATTAGTATTTTCATTATATTTAGGAATATACTTTTTAAATAAAAGTTCAACATTCAAAAGATTTACAACTTCTTCTAATTTTCCTAAATCAATTAAAGGTTCATGATAATAATTTTCACTATAATCTATACTTTCTTCTTTTCTTAACCTATCTAAATATCCAAGATATTTAATATTTTCTTTCAATAAAGTTCTTATATCATTTAAATACAATATATTGTTTGTAATTGTAGATGCATTAAGTCTTTCTAAAGAATTTTTATAACTTATATAAAGAAACTTAAAAAACTTAAGATTTTCATATATTTTTTTACTTTCATAAGGAACAATGCATAATATATTATCACTATACATTTTAAGAGTTTCTATTGTTAAATCATTTTTTTCTTTAAAAGTATGTACTTTAAGTAAATTTTTATAGCCTTCAAATTTCATAGCATATAAATAAATATTTAATTTTTCTATCTTAATATTTAATCCAATAATAGGTTTGATACCATTTTTTTTACACGCATAATAAAAATCTAACACACCATATAAGTTTTCATCACAAATACCACATGCTTTAATGTTATTTTCACATAAAAAAGTAATTAAATCTGGAACTTTAATTAAGCTTTTTAGTAATGTATAATCAGTTGTTATTTTAAGTGGTGTATACATCTTGGCATCTCCTTATAAATAAATTATATCATGAATTTTTAATTTGTTTAAGTAGTTTTAAACTTTTTTATTTACTCCGATGTTTTAAAGTGATATAATCAAAAACAGGAAGTGTGAAGATGGAAATATTATTAAATTATGAATTATTAAAATTACTTAGAGAATACAATAAAAAAGATAAGTTAGCTGATGAAGAATTTATGAAAAAAGCTATAAGTGTTATTCTTGAAAAAAGAAGCTGCAGAAAAGCAGTAGAAAACATAACTATCGGGGAAAATGCTATTTTATTTGAAAGACCATATTACGAAGAAGAAACTAAAACTTTATATGTAAAAAGTGGTATGGACCAAACTAAAGTTGTAGAAAGTTTCTTTAATCCTGAAGATACTATAAACATTTATAATCTAGAGGTTTTAACTTATATTTTGGAAGTTTGTAATGAAATTTATCAAAAATATGGTAAAAGTACTGATTTAGTTGCATATCTAATTTTTATGAATTCAATATTTAGAACACCATCTATAAATTTATGTGGTAGAATGGCAAGTATTGATGCCATAAATCAAATTAATACAATTGCTAGTTGGCTTCCAATCAAAGATAAAGAAGCTCTAGAAAATTATATTGAATATGAAGTTTTATCCTCTCTTCTTCATGGCTATAGTTTTGAAAAAGGTATACTTAGATGTCCAGTATTTAAATATTTAAATAAGTATAACTTACATCTTGCAAATGAAGGAAGAAAAATGGAAACAGAAGAAGAATTAATGATTAAAATTAATGATGCAAAATGCGATAAAACATTAGATGATATACTTTATTTAGGTTTACCAATTAGTGAAGAAAATTATTATAATTTAACTAAAGAAAGAGAAAATATCACTAGAACATTGCTTAAGAAAAGAAGCTAATTAAGCTTCTTTTTAACTGCACGCATCTAGCAAAAAACCATATAAACTTATATCTTTATCAAAAATACCTTTCTTAATATTTAAGTCAATTTCACATAGTTTAACTAAATTATTTAAAAGTTCTTTATTTGAAAACTTGCTAGAGTTAGTATAAAATTTATTTATTTGCCAATCTGCTAAGGATAAATAACTCATAATTTCACTCATACTCATTTTGTTATATAAGTTTTTTACATAATACATAAGTCGATATTCTCTAGCTAAAAGTGCTACCAAAACAGTTGGTTCTACTTTGTATATTTTTAAAGATTTAAGTATCTTTAAAGCATTTTTTAAATTTTTTTCAATTACTGCATTTACAAAAGCAAAATTGTTATTTGTTTTTTCTTCACCCACTATATTTATAACATCATTGTATTTTATAGTACATGGGAAACCATAATATATCATAATTTTATCAAGTTCATTAAACATTATATCTAGATTATTATAAGAATTATCCATTATGTAATTTAAAGTTTTATAATCAATGCTATAATCATAGTTTTTTAGATAATTTGTTAAAGTACTATTTATATTTCTTTTATCCATCTTAGGAATATTAACAATACTGCCTTTATTTTTTATACTTTTCACTATCTTTTTTCTTAAATCAATACCATTTAATGTTGTAAAAATAATATTAGTGGTTTCACTTGGATTTTCCAAATACTTGCATAACAATTCATTATCACTATCTGTAATTTTTCCAGTTCCAAAAAAATCAGCATTTGATACAACTAGCCATTTTTTATTATCATCTAAACTAAAATATGAAGCTTCTTCGATTACTTCTTTTATATTACATCTATTTGCATTAAAAAGTAAATAGTTATTGCCTTTAACTATTTTTTTTATTTCATCATCAATTATTCTATAACTTTCAGCACTAATTAAATAATTCATATTAACCACTACTTAAGTATATCATTTTTAAAAAGAAAAAGAAAGAGCTCTTTCTTAATTCTATCTAAACATTATATAATGTACTATATTTTATGGCTGTTACATATTTATGTTACCTCATTATTATTTTTTTGAGTAGTCTTCTACTTATTATCTAATTTAAATAATTCACAATAATGACCCCAACTTAATTTGGCAGACACTGTCTGCCACTTTTGAAAAACTTTATAGAATTGTCTCATATTTCTTAAATTTCTTTGACTATACCCTGGTCCTAAATCTTCAGTCAATCTTAATGAACACTCTTTAATAATACTTTCTCCATAATGTTTACCTGCTTCACTTAATAGTTTACCTACATTATAGCAAGTTGCTAAGTCACTTTTATTTTTTGAATAATTTTTTACTCTCTTAGTTATTTCATTATTTAGTATTTCATTTTTTATCTCATTATAATAATTCATATTCTCTTATCTTTATCCTTTCATCACTACAATACTCCATGATAAATTTATTATCTTTTTTACAAAGAATAATACCTATTGTTTTATCTTGCATTGGCTTTCTTAAGTTTTTATCAATATAATTTATATATACTTCTATTTGACCAATATGTTCTTTTTTAAGTTCAGTTACTTTTAATTCTATAACTACAAAACAGTTAAATTCATAGTTATACAAGAGCAAATCAATATAGTTATAGTTACTACCTATTTTTATTTTGTATTCATTTGATATAAAGCAAAATGAATTACCAAGTTCTTTTAAAAATGGTGGTATATCTTCAAGAATAAGTTTTTGCAACACTTTCTCGGACACTACCTCATAATTGTATTTATTACTAATTATTATTGGATTTTTGATTGTATCTTGAACTTCAAGTTTTTCTTCATTAATTAATCTTAATTTAGTATTTTCATCCAATCTTTCATATTCTTTATTTTTAATGCGTTCGCGAAGCTCGCGTTTTGACAAGTTGTTTTTAATTACAATATCAACATAATAATTTATTTTTTCCTTATTTTTAAGTGGTAACAACTCTATGTAATGACTCCATGTTAATTGGTCAGCCACCGGCTGACTTTTTCCAAATTCATAAAATAATCTCATATATTTTAAAGTAGTTACCGAATATTTTTTATTTAATTCCTTAGTTAACTTTTCTGAATATTCTTTAATAATTCCTTCTCCATAATGTTTACCTGCTTTACTTAAAAGTTTACCTACATTATAGTAAGTTGCTAAGTCACTTTTATTTTTTGAATAGTCTTTTACTTTTTTGGTTATTTCATTATTTAATATTTGTGTTTTTATTTCATTATAATAATTCATATTTTTACTCCCAAACTTATTTTTACTTAAGCATATAATTTATTTTTATCCTATTTTTATTTATCTTTATACCAATGGTACCTTTTAAATCAGTTCTTAAAATTTTGTTATTTTTCAAGTTTTTTAATACTTCTTCATGAGGATGACCATATCTATTATTTCTTCCCACACTAATAACTGAATACTTAGGACTTATTTTATCTATAAATGTTTTAGATGTACTATATTTACTTCCATGATGTCCAATTTTTAAAATATCAATGTTTTTCAAGTTATATTTTTCTATTAAATCATCTTCAACTTTACTCGAAGCATCCCCCATAAAAAGAAGTTTATAATTTAAAAATGTTATATAATTTATAATACTATTATCATTTTCATTATCATATAATTCATTATTTAAACTAGCAATTTTAAAATACTTAAGATTATACTTATTTGTAATATTTGTTTTAGTGGAAATAATACTTTTTTCTAAGTCATTAGTATTACCTTTATTTAAAACAATATTTTTTACTTTAATATTATTTATAATATTTAAACTTTCTTTAGCATGATCAGCATCTCCATGGGTAATAATTAGATAAGATATTTTGGTGATACCTTCACTTTTTAAAAATTTAATAGTATTGTCACTTAAATGATAAGTTTTCTTTGTTTTTTTCCAAGCATCTGTTTTATATTCTATTTTACCTCCGGTATCAATCATAATAACCTCTTTATTCTGCGGTGATATAAGAATACTACAATCACCCTGACCAACATCTAAATAATAAACATAATAATTCATATCCAAGCTAGGAATAATTTTACAAATTAAAATAATTACTATTAAAAAATACATGTTCTTCTTTCTTTTGGTTAGAAGCACAATATAAAATAAAGCTACTAAAACGCTAGGCATCTTTGGTATGTTTACAAGAATACTAAATTTACCTAAAAATATATTCAAATTATTTGTAATTGATATTAAAATCGTGAAAACAGGAGTTAAAAATGGTAAAATAAAAGATAATAATGTAAATGGATATAAAAACAAACTTATCCAAGGAACAAAGATTAAATTAATAAAAATAGATAACAAGTTGATTTCATAATTAACTAAAGCAGTAATAGGTAAACTAAATAAAAATGAAATAATACTTAATTTTAATAATTTAATAAAATAATTTCCTGTTATATAATCTTTATAATAAATAATGCCAAAACATACAATAAATGAATATATGAAACCTAAATCATAAAGCATAAATGGATTAATAAATAAAATTATAAATGCACTTAGTATAAGAATGTGCATGTTCGAATATCTTAAATGATATATGCTATTAAGTTTTTTTAAAACATAAAATAAAATAGCTCTGGTAATAGATGCTGTTATACCTGTTAAAAATAAATAAAATAATAAGAATGTTGTTGCTATTAAAAACTCTTTTTTCTTATCTTTAATAAATAAAGCTAAACACATTACAATAATATTAATATGCATTCCCGAGATAGCAAGTAAATGACTTATATTATTTTTCTGATAAGCATTAAACACATCACTTGATAATAAAGATTTATCCCCGAGAATAAATGCTAAATAATAATCATTATTTTCTAAACTATATATTTTTTTAAATAATTTATCTTTTATTTTATATATAATGTTATTTTCTTTTATAACTTTATATTCTGTTATATTAAATGTATAATATATCTTTTTATTATATAAATATTTTTTATAATTAAATGTGTTGGGTATTGTATTATCAAGAGGCTCATTTAAAGAGCCTTTTAATAATACTTTATCCCCGAGATGAATATCATTAAACACTTCATTTTTTTCTTCCTCGGTTTTAATATAATATGATGCAATTATATTTTCTTTAGAATTTATTTTAAGTGTTAATTTATTACCATCAAGCTTAATACTAGTAATCTTACCTTTTATTTCACTAGTATTTTCATCATAAATTGATGAATACTTTATTACTTTAGTAAATAAAATAACATATAAAAGAAGAAATAAACCTAAAAATATAAATAATTTATTATACTTTAATATTTGCTTTAAATTTTTCATAGGTTGCTTTTCCAATACCTTTAACATTCATTATTTCTTCAATAGTTTTAAAATTTCCATTAGCTTCCCTATAATCAATTATTTTTTGAGCTTTTGCTGCCCCAATACCACTTAATGTTGAAAGTTCTTTAATACCTGCAGTGTTAATATTAATAATGCAGTTATTTTCTTCTTTGCTTGAATTATTGCTACTATTGTTATTTTCTTCTTCAACGTGACTATTATCACCATTCGGTATCTCATCTACTTTATCTTGAGGTTCAGCACTTATAACACTTTCTTCTTTTTCAAGACATTCTTTAATATCATAATCTTTAACTTCACATTCTTCCTCTACTACATCATTTACTTTTGGTTTTTCTTCTTCAGAAGGTTTAGTAGTACTAGTACTTTCATTCTTTTTACTTACACCCACGTTTTTATTAATTTTTTTAATATTATTTTTATTATATACCACCAACACCATTTCATCTTTTAACTTTCTACTTAAATTAATATTATCGTAGTAAGCATTTTTATTAAAACCTCCGGCCATAGTAACTAAATCTTGAAGTCTCGATGTTTTATCAAGTTCATAAACCCCCGGAGATACAACTTCACCTTTCACTTCAACTCTAATTTTAGTATCAATTATTTTTTCTTCATTACTAGAAGTCGTAGCTAATAATTTTTCTTCAATATTTTCTTCATTATGAAAACTATTACTTATGCTGGTATAAGCAATAATTCCAAATAGTAAAAGAGTTATTACACTACCTATTATTATTTTTTTCATATTCTTTTTCATAATCCTCCTTCTTGGTATCCAAAATTATCCCTTCACTTTATATATTTCCTAAACCGCCCTATTTTTTCCCTTTTTTTTGAAAAGTTTTTTAAAAAATTTTACAAACTTAAAAAAACCCGAAATTACGGGTTTTTTTGCTATGTCTAAAACTGTAAAATTTTACACTTTTTAACTTTCTAAAAGATATTCAACAGCTTCATCAAAAGTTTTTACACTCTTTAAAGTTAATTTTAAATCAAATTCTTCTTTAACATTTAATGCTTCTTCAAAATTTTCTTCTGGACAAAGAAATATATCAGCATGTTTTTTAGATGCACCAAGCATCTTATATTTAACTCCATCAATAGCACCAATAGTGCCATCTAAACTAATCGTACCAGTACCAACAATTTTTCTTCCTTTAGTTAAATCATCTTGTACTAAATCATTATATATAGCAAGTGTAAGCATTAGTCCCCCACTTGAACCTGACTCACTAGTCTTAGTTTTAACTTTAATTTCAGGATTAGTATCATATTCATAAGTTGTTAAAAAAGCTATACCAATTTTCTTTTCTTCATCTTGATTAGAAACAAATGCATAACAATTTTTAATTTTATCATTTCTTTTAACAGTAATATTTATTTTATCTCCGACTTCTTTACTTTTAACTATATTTCTTAAATCATCAATATTTTCAACATTTGTTTCTTCAACTTCTAAGAGTTCGTCTTGAAGTTTAATATCAGTTTTAGCAAAATCAGCTATGTATGTAACATTATTTATACGTTTAGTAATATTTACATCTTTACCAGCTTTTTCATATGCAAGTAAAGTAGCATTATTAATAGATGAAGTCATATAAATTCTTTCAAGTTTTAAAAGTTCATCTATAGATTCATCTTGAATAGTAACGTCTTCGCTTTTCTTTAAATCCCAATTAGGAATAGCATATGATAATAATATATTAGGAATTGTACCTTTACGCATAGAAACATAACTCATATTAAGACTTCCATCTTTTTCATATCCGTCCTCGACATCAATTCTTTCATTTAAATTAACAAGTCCCCCCGGAGTATAAACAACATAAGGAAACTCAAAAGTAAATATAAAAATTAAAATAATCAAACTTATTAAAAATTTAATATTTTCTAAAATAAATAATTTTACTTTATCATATATTTTATTAAACACTTTGCATCACCTTTATTAATTATAGCAAAAAAGGAAGAGAATATGAAACGAAAACTTACAATTTTATTTATTATGACATTTATTATACTAATTTTTAAAAATTATGAAATAGTTTTACAAAGTACAATTGATGCTACAACTATATGGCTTAATAAAGTATTTCCTTATCTATTTATCATGATTATTATTCAGGACCTTTTAATTAACTTAAATTTTAGTTCATATTTTAGATCTACTGCTATTTATATTTTTATTATGTCTCTTTTAAGTGGTAGTCCATCCGGAGCTTATATAATTGGTAAACTGAATGAAGAAAATATAATTTCTAAGGATTATGCTAATAAAACCTTAATATTTACTTTCTTTGCTAATCCTTTATTTATTTATTCTATATTAAATACTATATTTTTAAATAAATATATAACTATTAAATTAATGCTTATTTTATATTTAACTAACTTTATATTATTTTTATATTATAAAAAAGACTTACCTAATCAAAGTAAATCTTTTAAAAAAGTTAATATTAATCTTTCTTCTTCAATTAAAACTAGTATGAATACTGTAACTATTGTTCTGGGGGTTATTACCTTTTATTTAGTTTTTTCTAGTATAATACTTAATGAATTTAATATTTCATATCCTTTTAATATCCTTTTTAAAGGCTTTTTAGAAATGACTCAAGGATTGGTATCCCTAACTTCTTTAAATATTAAATTTAAAGAAGTTATAGCCATTACTTTTATTTCTTTCGGTGGTTTTTCTATTCATACTCAAGTAGCTTGTATTTTAAATGAATATAATCTTTCTTACAAATATTTTTTAAAAGGAAGATTAATTCAAACTATAATGACTATTATTTTAACAATTATAACCTAAACAAGTTTTCTGACCAATGCCTTTAAAATTATCATACTTACCTAAATAACTTATTAATATATCATCTAGTAAGTTATTATTTCCATATTTATTTCTCTCATTAGTTGTGTGAATTTCAATATCTATTTGCAAAGTATATATTTTGGGAATATTATCATTACTATAATTTACATCAGCTTTGGCAGTATATATACTACATTTATCCATTGTCCATGTTCTTTTTGTGCCACTTGAACTTGTATAAGTAAATTTATCACTCGTTGCATTTATAGTACTAATTTTACCACTAGCAAATTTAAAATTAATTATTAAATTATCTTTTGCTGAGTTACTACTATCAAGACCTGCAATAATATTATTATTTAAATCATTTTCAATCATTCTAATAATTTCTGCTCTATTTATTTGATTATTTTTAGCATATACATTATTAGTTTCAGTATTATTTAAATCAACTAAAAGACGCATTAAAAATACTAAAACAACAGATATTAAAGCTATACTTATAATAAGTTCTAATAGTGTACTTCCTTTTTTATTTAATCTTTTCATAATCTACCCCACAATATATGGATCACTATTTGTGCCACTTCCACTTATATATTTAACACTACCTTTTAAATAAAAACATGGTTTTATATTTTTAGTAATACTTACTATATCAGTATAATCTATTGCTCCAGTACTTGTTAAATAATAACTATTTAATATGGTAGTACTCATTCTTGTAATAAACCACATATTACTTGTAAATAGCCAATTATTAGTTTTAGTTATTGTTGTTCCACCACTTGCATATATGTAATCTCTTATATATGGAATAGCAATATGTTCATTTACTACTACACCATTATTAGAAAGTTCATCTTTTACTATTACATCACCAGTTTTTGATTTATAACTACTATCTAAACCACCTACATACCACACAGTAGTATCTATTAAATTAATATTTGTTCCTAAACTATTTTTAAATGTACTATTTAAATAAGTATTTAAGCTTGATGAAGAATAAGTATTTTGATTATTAGTATCCCAAGCAATATTACTTATCGCCGTACCTTTTATAATTTTTACTCTTCCATCAATAATGCCAATTATTCGATAATTTTCATTATTAAATTTAATATAATTATTTGGATTTGCGCCAGTATATCTATATGAATTATCTATTTTTTTAAGATTTATTTCACTCCTTCTATTTAATAAATAATTTGCAAAATTACTATCACTTATATCATTTTTAATAGTGGTTTTCATATTATTTAAAAGATTTCTAGTAGTAACCATATTTACAACAATAAACATCATTAAACTTAAAAAGACTAAGAAAAAAGAATATATAACAGTTATAGAAATAAAACCTTTATTATTTTTCATAAGTTACCTCCTTTATTTAATTCTAATCGGATCGGATGATGTACCAGAACCAGTTGCATATGTCAAGTTAGAATTTAAATAAAAAGTAGGCCTAACAATAAATTCATTTTTTACATCATAATTTCCAAAATTACCATAACTATAAATATAAAAGGCATTAGTTTCATTTTCAGAATTACGTGTAATAGTCCATTCATGATTATCCGATCTCAACCAACTTGTAGCATCTTCAGGAAAAACTGAACCGTATCTAAATCCAAAATTTCTAAGTTTTATTTGCCATGTTTGAGGCACAGTTGAATAAGCATAATCACTTATATGCATTAATCCTATTTTGCCACCATACGTTGTTTCATTAATTGGATTTGTTATTTCATTTTGATATGCTTCATATGGTGTATCATTATTAATATTTAATGGTGAATATCCTCCGACTATCCAATTTGTATATGCGATTTTTCCTTTCAGTGAAGTATCCAAACTATTAAAATATGTATCATTTAAATATACATTTAAACTTGATGTTGACCATGTGTTTTTGCCATTACTATCCCATTTCATAGTGCCAATAGATTTATCCTTAATTACTTTTACCATATTACCAAAAACACCAATTACTCTAAATAAATTCGAATCAGGGCATGTTTCAGCATCTGTTCCCAAACATATATAATTATCTACAGTTTTTCCAGCATATCTGTACGATCCATCACTTATACCATTTGTAAGTGTTCCATCATGATGATATAGTCCATTTTCACCTTGTGTTACATATAATGATTTAATATAATCTGCTAAAATTAAATTATCATTATCACCAGATAATCCAATAGATGCATAATAAGTTTGACATCTTTTATCAATAGTGGGAGTACATTTTACTTGTTTTCCAGTTGTTTCATCTAGTCTAATTGCATATTCAACTACTAAATAGTAATTATACTTTGTATCACTTAAAGAAGTAACATATTTTTGCATATTATAATTTAAATTCTTTATTGAACTTTCACAATACTCTTCTGTACCTTCAAAACAGTTATTAAACATATCACTTTTTACAATTGCTATGTGATTTATTCTAAAACTTTCTACTATCTTTTCTAAAGCTGCAGCCATACTACGATCTTTAAGTAAGTCTTGATACCCCGTCCCAATTGAAATTACATAAGTATCATTAAATTTACTTCTCTTTATATTTTCTAAATCTGCATATTCTTCAAAAAACTTTTTAACATAATTAGTATAATAAATAAATGAAGGGTCATCATAATATACTCTAACTTTTTCATCACTTAAAATAGCACTATAAGTACTATATAAATAAAGAAGTGATGCTGATAATATCACAACAGTTATAATTGTTTCTATAAAAGCAAATCCTTTTTTACTTCTCATTTTATCACTTACCTTACTATATATAGTTTATCAAAACATATAGAAAAAATCAATATAATATGCAAAAATGATATGCCATTTAGCATACCATTTTAAAGATAAATTATAATTATTTATTAGTTCACATTCCAATAATATATGGTTGATACTGTTTGTCCACGTGTTGCTTCAATGATAAAATAGATATTATATCTATCAGATGACTTATCTATATTGCTAGAGTTACTCGCAGTAAATGTTGCAATTGCTTTTGTTGAGTCTGATTTATTACCATAATTTTTAGCAAAATCTAACTGTGTAGCTGCAATATTTATTGCTTTATCTACTTTAAATGTTGTTAAATCTATTGATGCTGGTATAACATTTAAATTTTATTAGTTAGTCAATACAATTCAAACATTTTTTTACACAATAAAAAACCATTGCAAGAATTTAACATATACTATCTATAGGTGATTACTCATGAAGTGTAATGGTCCTCGTAATGGTTTAACTATTATAATTTTATTTATACTCGGAGTATTAATTTTTTATCAAGCACTAATTACTTTAATACTTCCCTTTAGATTTAATATCTTTATTTTACTTTTGGAACTTGCTTTATTTTTCTTCTTCATCATGCGTATTATATGGCCTTATTAATTCTTCTGTTTTAAAAACATAATCAATTAAATTGCTTACATTTTGACATCTTTCAAATTCATTATTACTCTTTTTGCTTTCTGGTGGCAGTGTTATTAAAATAAATAATAACTTCTTTTCATAATCAAGTAAAGGAAACTTATACATATATCTTGATAATATTTCACTAAACTCTATATTATTCCATTCTTTTTTATAAAGTTTAACTATATCTATAACAGGTGTATCTATTATATAATTATCCCAGCTTATAAGTTTATTATCAAGTAAATGATTAAGTTCTAAATTGTTATGAACAAGTGCCACCCTAATTTTATTTTCACTTGTTACAAGTGAATACCACTCATCTAATTCTTTTTCAGCATACTTTAATGATGCATCTAATTTATAATAATTTCTTAAAAACAAATAATTTGATGGTGACTGATAATTTTCATTAAAGCCAATTTCATATAAAGTATTATAATAACTATTTAAGTAATTAATATTACTTTTTATATCTTCATATATAGTTTTAAATTTATCGCTACTTACTTCCTTAAAATAGCTAGTTTTATTATGCAAACTAGCTATTAATTCTATTAAATCATCACACTTTTGTTCTTTAGGAAGTTTTATATCTTCAACATACTCAAAGACATTAACTTCATCTCTGGATGCATCAATGATCTTAGGAAAGTTCATAAATCCACGATTAGTTAAATAATTATATAGTTCATTCATATCTTTATTCTTAGGTTTTATTATAAAATCTCCGTTGGTAGTTTCTAAAATAGTTGTTTTACCTTTAATGGTATATCTATATGGTTTATATATAGCTTTTAATATTTCTAAACTTTTATTCATTTATTTCAGGTATTATAATTTTATCCCCAAGAGTTAGTGTACTTAAATCATTATATTCACCAAGTATTGCATCTGAGGTATTATATTTTAAACATATACTTTCTACTGTATCAGTTTCTTTCATTTCATGAATATGATATGTTACAAATCCATCTTCAGTACTATTTATACTATCTAAAATAGTATCTTTAGCTTCATCAGATATATCCCTTTCTTCGTTTATTTCCTCTTTAGTTTCTTCTACTTCTCTATCTATTTCATCAAGTAAATTATCGAGTGTTGGTTCTTCTACTTGCTTAAATAAATGTTCTTCTTCCTTTATTTCATCAGCATTAATACTATATTCAATATTTACTCTAAGTGTATCATTATCAATAACTTCATAAGTAAAATCTTGAACTTCAAAATTAACACTATTTGTATCAATCTTATTTGTCATATTAACTGAAAATGGTAAAACATATTCAAAATGTTCTTTATTTACACTTACTTCATGAGTTTTATATTCCCCGGATATTGTAAAATTACCTAAAACCTCTGTTTCATTTGCTGTATAATCATGTTCAAGTGAAACACTTAAAATTTCTGCAATATTACTTTTAAATTTAACATCTTTTGTAAATGGTATAATACAATTCATATCATTTCCTCCCTTTATAAAAAGAATATGCTAAATAAAAAAAGTTAGAACTAGATATGAAATCTTCTTTCTAACTCTTCTTTTATTTGTTTTATATCAAATACAAATAAAAATACTAAAATAATTATACTTAATATAACAGAGATATAACTTGGCCAATATACATTTATTTTATTAAATATAATGAGTATACCTGGAGTTAAACCTATGATAGAATTAATCATAGCATAAAATACAAATTCTTTTTTAAGTTTACTTTTAAATGGTAATATTATTAAAATACTTATCATATATAATACACATAAAAATGGTAAACAATAATTTATACTCCACATCTTAAATCCAGTTGATTTATCCCATAAATAGGATAAAAGTAAAATAGTAATCATTTCTAAAAATAGCATTCTTATAAAGTTTTTTCTTCCTTTTATAGCTTCAATTAAAGTAATCCAAAAACTAACAATTGCTAAAATTACAAAATAAGCCCAACTAATTTTATTATTTATAGAAAAATTTATAAAAAGACATATAAATATAGCTATTAGAGAGCATGCAAATAATAATTTAATAAATAAATTGTGTTTTTTATAATCAAAATTAGGTATTGGAAAAACATCTATTCCTTCATTTTTTTCTAAAGGATTATGACAAAGAGGACATTTACTAACACTTGTATTAATATATACATTACATTTATGGCATTTAATCATCTTCTTCACCTTCCATGTTAGTATTAATGTAAACATCTATATTATTACTACTTAATGTTTTAAAAAAATATCTTTCTATTTCACTAGTTGTAAATTTAGATGTAAAACTTAATACCATATTATCCTCATATGAACACATACACATTTGAATAGTTTCTGTACTTATAAATACATCAAAATAATCAATATATTTTTCATAAACTTTAGGCATTTTAACAATTCCAATGTTTGATAAAGTCATTGTTTGGTATTTACTTGCTATTTTATATGCTAGTTTTAAAACAAAATCCTTAAGTATTACTGGAACTAATCTAACTATAAATATATTCTCTAAATTAATTGTACTATTCATTTTAGCTTTTATATTATCTTTATCTAATGCTTTAGTAAATTCTTCTTTAACAACTTTACTTATATTTTCAAATGAATTATCTTTTTCATTAAAACTTACATTTATTACACTAAAAAAGTTTCTTACTGTATATGATGGATAATAATTTCTTAAGTTTACTGGTACTGTAATAACAATTGGCTTTTTATTTCTTTTGCTTTTAGTTTCACTTATACTTTTTATAAGAATACTTGTTAAATATTCTGTTACAGTTAAATTTAATTTTTTGGCTTCTTCTTTCACTTTTTTAGTACTTACTATTCCTTCAATTATTTTAAGTTTATTTTCAACATATTTATCTTCTTTTATTTTATAAGCTTTTTTATTTGATATAGCTTTTTTAAAATTATTACTTTTATATTTTATGAATGCATCTTCCTTTATTTCTTTACTGCTTCCTTCATTTATTATCTCAGCTGAATTTATATTATATACTAGGTTTAAATAATTTGCTATTAGACTTTTTAAAAAAGTAAGGGTTCCTGTTCCATCTGTTAAGGCATGATTAACTTCTAGATTTATTTTTCTTTTATAATATGTTACTTCAAATAAATGATTACTAGAAAAATCAGAACATGGAGATTTAGTTTCTTCTTTTGCAGTAAAATTTTTATTTGTTTCTTCAAGATAATACCAAAATACACCTTTTTTTAAACTTGATTTAAATATAGGATACTCATCTAATGTTTTTTGAAGTGCTATGTTTAGTTTATTTTCATCTATATTTTCTTTTAGACAACAACTAAATCTAAATATCTTTGGATCATGTTTGCTTTTAGATGGGGGAAATATTTTGGCAGCATTATCTAGTCTATACCATTTACTCAAAAGTATCACTTCCCTTTAGAAATTCTATAGCCATATCTCGGTATTTATGATTAATATTGTTTGTTAGAAAAGCATGAGGGGCTCCATCTATATCTAAATGTCTAACTGGTACTAAAAATCTTTCTAATTTTTCTTTTAGAGCTATTCCTTCATCATGAAGTGGATCTAAAGTTCCAGTTATTATCGTAGTTTTAGGAAAGCCAAAAAGCCAATTGTTTTTAAGCAAGTTTACATATGGATTCTTATAATCTTTTTCATTTCTTAAGTATAAACTTAAATAATCACGAAGAGATTCTTTAGTTAAAAAAGTTTTACCACTATTTTTTAATACTGATTTATATTTAGTATTGCTTGTATAATCAGTTTGAGTGGCGGGATATACAAGTATTACTTCTTTAAATTTATATTTTCTTGTTTTTAAAGCAACTGCAAAAGCAAGATTAGCTCCGGCAGAGTCACCCATTATAGAAATATTATTATATTTTTTAAATATTTCTTGACATACTAAATCTATTTCATTTAAGGCACTAGGAAATTTATTTTCTGGGGCTAAAGGATAATCCAGGGAAATAACACGAGTATTTAATTCTTTAGATAACTTATAGCAAATATTAGAATGGGTATTTAAAGAACCTGATACCCAGCCACCACCATGTAAATAAATTAAAGTATTATTACTATTTTCATTAAATATTCTGACATCCATATTAAGTATTTTATCATCTCTATAATTTTTCTTAGATACTGTATTTATACTTGTTAATTCATCTATTTTACGATACAATTCTATATTATCTTTTATTGAAATTTTCAATTTTATCACCATTTATATTTTATCACAAACAGAAAAAGAAAAATAGATGTTAATCTATTTTTCACCTTCTTCAAGCATGGTAGTTATAAAAAGTCCATAACCAGTCGTGGGATTATCTATTATAACATGGGTTACAGCACCAATAATTTTATTATTTTGAATAATTGGAGAACCGCTCATGCCTTGAACTACACCCCCAGTTTTATCAAGTAATTCTTTGTCAGTTATTTTAAATGATATATTTTTTATTTTTGCTGTTTCATCTATTTTATTTATTTCTATATCATAATATTTAATATCCTCTTTACTTAAAACTGTAGCAATCTTTGCACTTCCTACTTTAACTTCTTTTTTTTGAGCTACTTCAAGCATTTCTTTATTTGGTATTGTAGATTCATATAATCCATATATTCCTATCCCAGTATTTTTCATAATACTTCCATATTTGGTATTATAATAAAATTTGGCATTTTTACTTCCAGCATAACCAACTCTACTTTTATCAATGCCAGTTATATAATTTCTAAATATTGTACCGGTTTTGATTTCTACGATATTACTTGTATTACTTTCAATTATTTCATGACCAAGAGCACCAAATATTTTGGTTTCAGGGTCAATATACGAAAGTGTACCTGTTCCAGTTATACTATCTTTAACATATAAACCAGTTTTATAAATATCTCCATCCTTTATTAATTCTAATTTACTTGTCTTTTCTTTACCATTTCTTTTTAAAGTAACAGTTACTTCCTCTTTATCCACATTTTGTTCAATTATTTTTGTAAGTTCATCTATTGTATTTACGTATGTATCATTTATTTTTATAATATAATCACCAGCTTTTATAGTAGGAGTTCCTTTGTTATATTTTCCATTTATTTGATAAAATCCTATTACCATCACTCCATCACTATTTATTTCAATACCAAGTGTTTCACCACCAGGAATTATATAGTTTGAATATGCAAATATATTTATTGGTAATAATAACCAACTCATTAAAAATATTTTTAATTTTTTCATGTATACCACCTATCTAACTTTATTATGGATAATTTTAGATAAATTAAAAAGCCAATTATTGGCTTTTGGTATATACATTGTTTAATTAATAATTATTGGGTCAGATTGGGTTCCAGAACCGGAT
>CADBRL010000051.1 GCA_902797105.1 uncultured Erysipelotrichaceae bacterium | reverse complement strand
TTCCTCCTTCATATAAGACTTTATTCTAAATTCACTATATGAAAAAAGTCAAGAAAAATCGGTCGACATGGTTCGACAATTATTTTAGAAACTCTGGTTTTACCTAGGGTTTAAGGGCACTCTTTTCTAACAATTAATTAAAAATTTTTTTAATTATTACCATAAAAAAAGTACTCAACACGAGTACCTTAAAATACTAACATAACAGAAATATATATCACTAGTAATACTAAACTAATAACTGAAATCCCCATTACATTTATTTTATTATCATCTTTCATATTGCATCAACATTATCAGTATAGCAACAATTTTTAGAAACTACAAGTATTCAACATTAAATTTTACATTGGGTTGTCATTTATGAAACAAGTTTTGCTTTCATCACAACTAATTGGTTCATAAACAGTACCAGCGAACCATACTTCTTTAGTATTTTTATCACGAATTAAAAACATATATGGTTTATCAAAAGTAATATCTATTTCTTCAACTGGAACGTCATATTTATATTCAAATGAACAATTAACATCACCTGCACCACCAACTGTAGTTGCAGCAGCAGCCTTAATCCCTTCATTAGAAAACTCGATATTAGCTTTGTGCTTTGCTTCACTTATATATAAACTTTTATCACTACTTAAATTAATTAAATTAGCATGATTAGGCAAAAAAACATTGGTAACACCTAAAGACTCTAAATCTTTTTGAAGTTCAAGTTCATATTCAAACTTAAATATTGGCATAAGTCCTGTAATTCTTGTAATTTTTCCTTTTGTAAAATTATTTAGTTCAATTGTTTTTAACTTGCTTATATAATTATTAAGTTTTTTTGCATCGAGATTTTCAACAAATTTATCAAGTGAACTATTCTTTGGCATAAAACCAATATATTCAAGGGATAACCCATTATAACTTTTTAAATCTTTTTGAAAAACTTTTATATCATCATCTACATAAAAAGTATAATCTGTTGATGAACCTACATCCTTATACCCCTTATCAATTTCTTTAATATATCTATTTAAAAATACATTTGTATCTTCATAATCACTAGGATCACAATTACCTTCAGATTTCCATTTATCATAGGCACTTCCTACAGTTTTTCTAATATTTACCTCACCAATCTCACTTACAATATCATAATTATTAATTGATGATGCTATTTCTAACCCATTAACTAAAGTTTGATTATTAAACTTAATATACTTATAATAATTTGAATCTAACCATGAAACCCCAGCATAATAATCTTCATGAGGATAAGAAACTGAGAAAGCATCATAATATGAGGAATGTTCTTCATCATAAAGTGTTTCTTCTGGAACGGGATGAATAACATATTTCCAATCCATATCAATACCTAAAGCATTAACTATGAAGAAAAGATTACCATTTGTATCATCAAGCATATTAGGTATTAGACCCAAAGTCTTATCACTTATCCATTTATTAATATTATCAGGACTTTTAAAAGCATCATATATTATTTCTGCATTATATTTGTCTTTAAGTAAATTCGCATATTCATCTTTAACATTCTTTTTATAATCATTTCTAATAAACATCGCATTTGCTAAAGAGATGTTACTACTATTCGTATATTTTTTAGGTTTATAATCCCCGATTATATTTTCTATTTGTTTTTTGCTATTGCCATCTGCCCCATCTTTTAGCATACTTAAAGCATATTTAATTGAAAGCGGACTATAAATCTTATTCTTACTATTATTTTCTTTTTGCATAAAATATAAATCAAAATTATTTAAACTATTATCACTTATTCTATACTCTGAATTACTATTTTTAACACTAGTATCAGTAGTTGTAAATATATTTTTTTTAAATATTAAAAACACTGCAGTACCTATTACAAGTAAACCTATTAAAACCCCGACAATAATTATCGTTTTTCTATTCTTTTTCATAATTTTCCTTTCCTATTTTTGACACTTTGGACAAAAATATGTACTTCTACCACCAATTTTAATATTCTCTATGAGTGTTCCACATATTTTACATTCTTGTCCTTCTCTTTTATGAACCATCAAATGTTGTTGAAATCTTCCTGTAACACCCAAAGATGAAGTATAACTTTTAATCGTCGTTCCTCCATCTTTTATAGCGGCATCAATTATTTTCTTACTAGCTTTAACTATTAAATCACATTCTTCTAGACTAATATCTTTACCAAGTCTACTTGGACTCACCTTTGCATCAAACATTACTTCATTAGCATAAATATTACCAAGTCCACTAATAATTGTTTGATCTAAAAGTAAACTTTTAATAGGTTTATTCTTTTTATGTATTTTATCATATAAATATTCTTTAGTGAGTTTATCACTATTAGCTTCAATACCTTGTTTTTTTATGGGTTCAACTTTATCAATATCACTCTTTTTTACTAAATTCATTCTACCAAATTTCCTTGTATCATGATATCTTAAATCAGTTCCATCTTCAAAGGTTATTATTATATGCTCATGTTTTATTATTTCATCTGTACTTTTTTTAACAAAATACTTTCCTTCCATTCTTAAATGACTAAGCAAATAATAATCATTTAAATCAAACATAAGCCATTTACCCATTCTATCAATATCAATAAATTTTCTACCTATCAAAATATCTTTAAAATCTTTAATATCACTTTCAATAATCTTCGGATAAATTATATTTACATCCACTATTTTCTTATTTAAAATAATGTTTTTCAAAGTGTTTCTAACTGTTTCTACTTCTGCTATTTCTGGCATACTATTACCTCACTTTGCTTCATACCAATTAGTACCTGTATCTATTTCTACTTTTAAAGGTACATCTAGTTTATAAACATTCTCCATTTCTTCTTTAACAATTTTCTTTATTTTATCAAGTTCTTCATTTTTACAATCAATAATTATTTCATCATGTACTTGAAGAAGTATTTTACTATTTATGCCATTATTTTTAAATCTATTATAAACTTTTATCATGGCCAGTTTCATAATATCAGCACTAGTACCTTGAATTGGTGTATTCATTGCCATTCTTTCTCCCATTTGTTTAATTAAATAATTAGGATTATTAATCTCTTCAATTACTCTTCTTCTACCAAATAGTGTTGTAACTCCACCAGTTTCTTTTGCTTCTTCTATTTTTTTATCTGTATATTCTTTTACTTCTGGATAAAGTATATGGAATTTATCTATATAATCCTGAGCATCTTTCCTAGTTATATGTAAATTTTCACCTAAACCAAATCCACTTATACCATAAATTATGCCAAATATTACAGCTTTAGCACATCTCCTCATTTGTTTTGTTACAGCTTCTTCAGGTACTCCGAATACTTCACTAGCTACATGGGTATGAATATCTTCATCATTATTAAATGCTTTGATTAAACTTGGACATTTAGATAAAGATGCCATAACTCTTAATTCAACTTGGCTATAATCACTACTTAAGAAACAATCATTCTCTGGAACAAAAGCTTTTCTTATCTTTCTTCCTAGTTCTTCCCTTACAGGTATATTTTGTAAATTTGGATCAGTTGATGAAAGTCTTCCTGTTCTTGTTAAAGTTTGCTTATATATTGTATGTATTTTACCATCATCTAAAATATAGTTTGCTAATCCTTCAATATATGTACTTTTAAGCTTAGCTAAATTTCTATATTCAAGTATTTTTTCTACAATTGAATGTTTATCAACTAACTTTTCTAAAACTTTAACATCTGTTTTATAACCAGTTTTATTTTTCTTACCCTTAGCTATTTCTAATTTCTCAAAAAGAATTTCTCCGAGTTGTTTTGGACTACCAATATTAAATTCTTCTCCTGCTAGTTCATATATTTCTCTAGTTAAAAGTTCAAGTTTTACTTCAAGTTCTAAAGACATATCTTTAAGTACATCTTCCCTACAGATTATACCAGTAGTTTCCATATCAGCTAGAACTTTAACTAAAGGCATTTCTATATTTTCATATAAATCCATACATTTATTTTCTTCTAACTTTTTCTTATATTCATCATTATTATCATAAATAAATCTACTTCTTTTTATTACTTCCATTTCTATATTACTAAATTTATCCTTTTTCATATTTTCATAATACAGAAAATTATCTCCTGTTTGATTTGCTAAATATGCTAAATCATCTTTAATATTTAAATTTAAAAGATATGCTTCTATCATTAAATCATCTACAAAATTTACATCTATTTTAGAACAACATAACACTTTTTTAGCATCATAAGTTATTACATCTAAAGACTTAATTTCATCAAGAACACTGATTACATTTTCACCATCAACATAATAATTATTTAAACTATCACTTATACCCATTCCCAGTATATGTCCAATATGATAGTTTTCATTATCAAGTATTACTTCAATTGCTATTTTTTTATCTAATTTAATATCTTTTATACTACTTATAGTTTTATATTCAAAGTTTTTTTCTTCTTTTTTTACTTCCATATTTTTTAAAAATGAAAAGAATTCTAAATCTTTAAAAAGTTCAACTAATTCATTAGTTACTTTCTGCTCATATTTTAAATCTTCAAGTACTATATTTAAAGGAACTTCTCTATATATAGTTGCTATCTTTTTGCTTATAAAAGCCATTTCTTTATCATTTTCTAACTTTTCTTTAGTTTTACCAGTTATTTTATCTATATTATCATATAAATTTTCTAAAGATTTATACTCTTGCAATAATTTTAAAGCAGTTTTTTCTCCGATACCTTTTACACCAGGTATGTTATCTGATGAGTCACCCATTAAGGCTTTTAAATCAATCATTCTAATTGGTTCAATACCATAATCTTTGACAAAAGTTTCATGATTATATCTAATAAAACCACTTTGTTTTAAAAGTTTAACTTCTGTTTCATCACTAATTAACTGAAGTAAATCTTTATCACTTGATACTATAACTGATGCAAAATCTTTATCTTCTTCAGTCATTCTAACTATTGTACCTACGATATCATCAGCTTCATATGGGGCAAGTTCAAAATGTTTAATTGCCATTTTATCAAGTATATCTCTTGCAATTGGCATCTGCATTTTTAATTCTTCCGGAGTATCTATTCTACCCTCTTTATAAAAATCATATTCTTCTTTTCTAAAGTTTTTACCTATATCAAAAGCAACAGCCATATAAGTAGGCTTTTCTTCCGCAATAATTTTATTCATCATTGAAACAAAGCCAAACAAAGCATTTGTTGGCATTCCTTTAGAGTTTTTCATCATATTGCCAGTATAAGCAGTTGCATAATAACTTCTAAACATTAAGTTATTTCCATCTATTAAAATAAGTTTTTTTACCATCCTTATCACCCTTGTATATATGATACCATTTTCATCAAAAAAAAGCTATCTTTTTCAAAAAATATTACCAAATTAAAAAAGCATCAAAAATGAACTGCACCCTTTAGAGTAGACATCATAAAAAAAGCAGTTTAAGAAAAGTGTTATAATACGCTTCCGAAAGGAGGTGTAT